>DTTB01000133.1:0-9621 GCA_012964965.1 Candidatus Nitrosopelagicus sp. | reverse complement strand
TGGTTCTTGCTGTGGTTCTTGCTGTGGTTCTTGCTGTGGTTCTTGCTGTGGTTCTTGCTGTGGTTCTAGTTTAGAATGTTCAACTTCAGGATTTTCAACCTTATGTGTTTTTTGAAATTCTTCGAGTACTTCCTCCGCATCACTTTTTTTGTTTTCTGAACTCATTTTATTATATTCGTATAAACAAGATTAATAGGTTTTATTTATTCTTCAGGCATCAAAACTACATATGATTATTTCTTCAAATTTTTTTCCCGTATGTATTCTTCAAGAATTTTTTCAATATCAGTATTTTTGGACAATCTCACTTTAGAAACGATTTCTTCGTCCTCAATTTCATAGCAGTTCAGAATCTCGTTATGATCTTTATACACTAACATAACTTTATTTTGAAATATGCAATGATAAAGTGTCTCTGATTTCATAATTTCAGATTTTATTTTTATCCCATCTTTTTCAGATGTTAGTGGGTATGACATGATTTCAATTATCTTTATAATATTTAGATAATTGTCTTTACCGATATTGTAATATTCCATTTTGACTGTTCAAGTTCATTGACACAAAGAATTGTTCTTCATATAGATTTTGATTACTTTTATGCTCAGTGTGAGGAGATACGAAACCCTGACCTTAAAACAAAGCCAGTATCTGTGTGCATGTTCTCTGACAGAGGTGGGGATAGTGGTGCTATTGCCACTGCAAATTATACTGCAAGAGAATTTGGGGTTAAATCTGGGATTCCAATTCAGTTTGCAAAAAAGAAGCTCAAGGACAGAACTGATTCAGTGTTTTTGCCTGCAGATTTTGAATTTTACTCAAATATGTCTGAAAAGTCTATGGAAATAATCAAAGAATTTGCAGATGTGTTTGAGTATGTTGGAAGAGATGAAGCTTATCTAGATATATCAGAAAAATCAGAGGGTGATTTCAATAGGGCAAGCCATATTGCTCAACAAGTAAAAAATGCAATTAGAGAAAAAACAAAGATCACATGTTCCATTGGAATTTCATCTAATAAGTTATTAGCAAAAATTGCATCAGACTACAAAAAACCAGATGGGCTAACGATTGTTCCACCTGACAACGTTTCTGAATTTATGGAAACCATAGAAATTAGAGATATTCCCGGCATAGGAAAGAAAACACAGGAGAAATTTGAAGAACAAGGAGTACAAACCATTTCCAAAATAAAAGAGATGAATGTTTTTGATTTGATACAAATGTTTGGTAGGAAAACTGGAACCTACATATTCAACGCTGTAAGAGGTATAGATGATGAACCGGTGACTCTAAGATCACCAATTGTTCAAATTAGTAAGATCTCTACGCTAAAAAAAGACTCTAATAATTATAACTTCTTGGAAGAAAGTTTAACTGAATTATGTAATCAACTACATGCTGTTATACTTAGAGAAAACAAGATGTTCAAATCAGTTGGAATACAACTAACACAGACTAACCTTTCTAACAAAACTAAATCAAAGATGTTACGAAATCCAACCATCAATCTAGATGAGCTGAAAAAAATATCAAAACAACTACTTCAGGAAGCACTTAATGATGAAACAGTTCTATTTAGAAGACTTGGTGTAAAAGTGTCCGAACTGTCAGAGTTAGAGGGTCAAAGTAACATAACGAGTTATTTTTGAAGTGACGCTTCTTCTTTTTTCATTCGCTTCGTTTCAATTGCCGTCACAACAAGCAAAAATATGAACAGCCATGGAAGGAACATTATTTCACCAGCAATTGAATGATATTCCTCAAATTCTACTGGATTTGTTGAAACTTTCAATGCAAAGATTGACAGTGAGAATATCCTAATCATATTGATAATAATTGTGCCTAAAATTCCTAGGCCGAAATATATGGCCTTTCTATTGCGCTTTATATTCATTTTCAACAAAAATGCCATCATTACAAGCGAATAGATAATTATGCTGTGTACCCCTGCTGATGGCCAAAAAACTTGTAGAACAAAAGGACCATGCTCGCCCTGCAAAAACATTATGTTATCCCTTGCAGTTGCTAAACCAAGCTCAAGTGCATTAATTACCCAAACATTTGTCTGCACCAAATATGGAACAAAATATTGTAGAGGACCTAAAGTATCAAATGGGAAAAATGTGTCAAGAGATAAGATGATTGCACTACCTCCAAGAAAAACTGGACCTGCAATAACTATCCTGATCCATTTTTTACCAAACATAATAATTGCCGCAGTAATTACAAAAATTGTAATCACTACAAAATCCCATAACCATCCCCAAGAGTATATACATCCTTGAGGATTTCCTATGGAACAGCCTACAACATTGAATGCCGGTGCAGCATTCATTATGTAATCATGCAGCCCAAAATCTAATACTATAAAGTAAATCACTGTTGCAATAACTAATGGAATTCCAAAAATAAGGCGATTTTTTGAAACTACGAATTTTATTCCAACTATCTCTGCTACAATGAATGCAAGTCCAAACAAAAATCCGCCACGGCCCTGATTCCAGCTCATGCTAAAACTATCCGGATATGCAGCTAGCACAAATAAAATAGGACTCGCGATGAGTAAGATGGCAAGAACTGTGTTCTTGTGCATATTGTAAAATCAAAAAAGTCCAATAAATACGCTATAGAAATGACCGATATCTTTGGTAATTTTAAAAAAATTCAGAGATTGATTTTTGCTTTAACATCTGAAGCAGCCTACCTCTAGAAAGCCATTCAATTTTACTAACGCTCATTCTTTGCGACGCAAAACTGACAGCGTCATCAAAGTTTTGTGCAATATATGGATTTTTTTGCATTGCAGCACGTATTGCCTCCCTAATCTGCCAAACACCAACAGGTATAGCATATTCAGGTCTAATTTCACGCAATACAAGGACAGATGCTTGAAGTTTTTTCTCTGCAAGATATTCTGCAACCCCAAGCTTTGCGGCAAAATACGCACCAGCTATTGCAGGAGGATGATCTATACCACTTGCATTCTCACTGTCAGAACCAAAGCCTATCTTATTTCCGTCATGCCATGCCTCTTGCATTTCATAAACCCACCTATGAGGAAACAGAATAACTGAAAACATGTTGCCAAGATGATCATGCGAAAAAACCCTACATGAATCAATCAAATCAAAGTCTAGAATTTGTAAAACAAGTGACTTTGATATGATATCGTCAGTAGCTGTGATACTCCATTTTGTTGGAACAAGCTTTCTTTTTTTTCCAAGCATTCCAACACTAAAACATTTTTGAATTTTTGAAATCTCAATGCCCTTATTATACAACGTTAACACGGCATCCTGAGCCCTAAGGTCATGATCATAATATACACGTTCGATTGATTTTTCAGATCTAGTACTAGAAAATTTAGCGGATTTGATCTCACCTATAGGTCCAAATGGCGCGCTTTCTCCATCTATTGTTGTAATTGGCACTATATTTTTCTGGAATTGTAAATCGGATTCAATTGGGCGTGAAGACATAGCAACCTCGTGTAAACTTTCAATAAATCTGCCCTGCGGATCTTGTACGAACATTTTTTGTATTCCCCTAACAAGGTTTAGTCTAAAATTTACAATCTCCTCTAGATTTTTTCCAAGCCAACGTTCTGGGCTGTCAAGTAAAGTGGTATCTCCATGTATGGGAGGTACCATCGGACCAATGCCTACTTTTGGATAACCGTACGAACCGACAAAGACTGACGGGGGGCTAGAACCATTAAGAGAGTCTGATGCAAAGAGATTTCCATATCTTGATAGATATTCTTGCCACTTCGTTTCAATTGTTTTTCTTATCTCAGAACTAGAAAAATTAGAATTAGCTTTCACTATGAATCCTATAGATCCTATTGAAAATATCTTCTTTGATGGAAAGAATGTTGACTATAGATAACTGAAATTGTGTCATTTAGCAGCATGAATAAATGAAGCTTCTGTTAGGGCAAAATTATATGATCACTATAGATTGTAAAGACGTAGAGCCAATACTTAATGAACTAGCCATATACGTTTCAGATCAAATAGCTGCAATACCAGCAATAAAATTACACAAGTTTGTACTAGCCCCCATTGAGGATGATGAGCCTATCAACCATGCTGAAGTTGTTACATCAATTAAGGAATTTCTGGAATCAATAGGTGAAAGACGAAACTTTGGTGTGATCTCAAATAATAACAATATCACAATCAAGTCAATTTTTGGGAAAAAAATTGAGCGGATTGCAAAACCCACTGGTCAGATGTTTTCATGTGCGCATTGCGGTCATGTTACTCAATACGAGGTTGAGCATAACAACCATGTTAAAATTCATTATTTATAGCCAAAATTGCTATTTTTCTCAGAAATGACACATGTCGACTCCTTATATTCATAAAACCAATCATGTAATTATGTCTAAAACTGAGGGTTCACAGACAAAATATTTTTGCGGTGAATGCAGTGCCTCGTTTTTAACACAGGAGGGGCTTGAAACACATTTTCAAAGACAACATGGTAATTACTGTGAGGCATGCCCTATTGATCTGGCTGTTAAAAAGATTAAAGATGTCTTTAGGCATTAATGAATACTAGATCCACTTGCATAGCTTTTTTATTCCCACTAAACACCTAACCAAAAATGGATAAAAGATTTGTAGTTGTAATTGCATTTGTTGTTTTGGTTACAGTTGTGGCTATTACGTTTTCATCATATTATTTTACTCTGCTTGAAATGCAACAGTATCGACCTGGCATGTCCGAACAGTCTCTAGATATAAATCTCAAAAATGGTTCTCCTGTATTGGGTTCAGAAAATGCACCAGTCACAATAATAGAATTTGGAGATTACCAGTGTGAGGCTTGCTATCATTGGTTCCATAATACTCGCGCTGATATAATTGATAATTATATTGAAACTGGAAAAGCTAAGCTTGTCTTTGTAGATCTGCCGTTTTTAGGGAGTGATTCTATTGTTGCTGCACAAGCGACTTACTGTGCAGAAGATCAGGGAAAATACTGGGATTATCATAACACACTTTACAACTTTCAAGAAGAGATAGATAATGGGTGGGCTAGCAAGGACAGACTAGTTGCTTTTGCATTTAACTTAGATATGAACTTGGATGAGTTTAGTGATTGTCTGGATACAGCGAAGTATAACAAACGCGTGAAAGCCAATTATGATGAAGCAGTAAAACAAGGAGCACAGGGAACACCAACGTTCATTATAATTGCACCTGATGGCTCAACTACAAAAATTGCTGGACCACAACCATACTCTGCTTTTGTAAAAGTAATGAGCCCACTTACATCAGCTGTTCAAATTGAACAACCTTAAACTTGTGTTTTCAAGATATTCGTATTCGATTATTGCTGTAGCAATTTTTGTTAGCATGCTCATACCACTATCCATACTTTCTGGATTTATTTTCACTGAACCATTCTTTATATTCCATGTAACAGAGGCCAGTTCGTTTAGCTTTGTGTTGATAATTGGTGTTTCTGTAATGTCAGCGATTGTTATCCCCATGAATGTTTACAGAATTAAAACGTTACAAAAAAGTACATCTAAAATTGGTGGAAGTGTCATCGGTTCCATAATTGGGGCATCAGCTGGAATTTGCAGTTGTGGACCAATAGGGTTTTCCATAATCTCAACATTTGGAACAGTAGCTGGAACAGCAGCTGCATTTTTAACAAATTATGAGATTCCACTTCGTATAGGCTCAATTGCGCTCTTATGCCTTGTTTATTATACCACGACAAGATCCATTTCATCTGAATGTAAGATTAGTTAGTATTCCAGATCTTTATATCAAAAAACTAGTATAATTTGCCAATCTAAAATGATTCATTCAATATAACAAAAGAGACAAATTTTGATAACCTTGATTGCTATTGAGCAGTTCCGTTAATTACTTTTAGAATTTGACAAAAATATACATTCCAATAAGACCCAACAAAAGCACTTCCGAAATTAATGAGGAAGAAGAGGAAGAGTAGATCTCTGTAAAACTCGCTGGATACCAGTACTTAATTTTTGCCGCGCGTTTTTGCTTTTTTTCTTGACATATTTTTATTGTAAGTTTGCCATTAGTTTTCAGCTTGAAACCATTATTTCAACTGAGTACTAGAAGATATGATGAAGAGATATCTTTAGTGAAAAAAACTATGGAAGAACTTGAATGTGATTGCAAAATAAAAGATGGTTTTAAGATTAAGGAACCATTTGCAAAAGCTGGCTGGACTTTTTTCAATCTTGAACTGAGCACGGAGATGGCATCTGTCATAGAAAATTCAGGTATGATGAAAAACGCAGCTGGGTTTAGAATAAGCGAACAATTAAAGAATTTTCTGGGTCACTTCCTTGAATCAAAGGGCAGTAATGTAAGGATCACGAAAGTTGACTACTAATCACTCTTGTGACAAGAACATCTACAATTAACATGCCATTTTTTGAAAGGATTTTTTGTAAGCGGAAAGTTTTTCCCATATTTTTCTGCCTTAAAATCTAAATTTTTATGCCAATCCTTACATTTATCACAATTCATAAAAAATGTAGCAATAACCTACTAATTATACAGTTTTTTAAGATAAAATGAAAATGACAGAAGGTCCTGAACTTTCAATGTTGCTGATGATAGCTGCCGTAGTTTGTGGAATAGGGGCGATGGTTGGGATCAAAATATACATACTTTTTAAGAAATAATCTTAAACTCTGAATATGGAAAATGGTTATTTTACAGAGTTTATCATTCTTGCCGCGATCGTCGGTGGTATCGCTGCATTTATGATAGTAAAACGTCTACGTGATGATTAAAATGAAAAAATCTGAGCTAAAAAAACTTGTATCCGATTGGAAAGACCTCAGAAGAGTATCAAAAAACCATGACGTCTCAGAAAAACTAAAGGAGATAGAACACCGTTACTATCATGAAACTGGAACAAAACTTGAAGATGAACTAGTTGGTAAAGGATTACATGATCTATATCGCCATACTACAAAGCTAATTAAATAATTATTAAATTTCAGAACCGGAAGACGACATGCTTTCAATCAACAAGTGTTCAATAAAACCACCTGCTAACAAAAGACAAATCAGTATTACTGCCTCAATTACGGTAACGCGAATGTCTCCGCGAATTGGAATTTTTTTTATGATCTTGTGGACAAGGATATAGCTTCTAGACATTGCTATAGAATATGCGGCGATTTCCATCAACCCAAACGGTGACATGAATATGATGGTTAACGCTGGAATGTTTTCCAAAGCTGGATATGCATCCTTCAAAACCGAGAATGCCATCCCAGTCGAAAATGCAGAAAATGCACCCCAAGCAATTCCGAATCCTGGGATGAACATTGGTAGGGCAAGCAATGCGTTATGTACGAATATTCCGATGGCATCTATGCCTTCAACCATTGACTCAAATTCTTCCAACAGAATCGTACTTTCCTCCTCAGAGACCTGAATTTCTGCGCCTATCGCAAACGACACTGAAAAAATAGCCATAAATACAAAAAACAGGATTATGCGGTTTAGCACTCTTGTTCAAAAAACACTAGAATAGATGAATGTTTTCAGAGAAATACCACCTTTTGACAGCAGAATAAATCCTGCCATCAAGGTTTCATAGGGTTTTTTCTTGGGCATCTGTTCTAGAATCAGCCCGGCGTTACCCTCAACACGCTTGATAATATTACATAGATGTAGTATATAGATGCGATCTATGAATTCTATATAGTGCCTAGGCGTGAATTGCTGATTTTAGGATTTTTTCCAGTCAGAAACCCAATACTTCATGGAGCACTTTAACAGTTCCTTTCTGGTGTGGAGCCTCAGGTCCCTCTTACATTTTGGGCAGATTGTGTTCATTTTTTATTCCTCCCCTTTCCCTTTCGTCTCCTTTTAGTCCATGGACCTTCCATATCAGTGGATTTAGCCGACTCGCGACGTTTTTGTTTTATCTTTTTTCTTTTGTTTATCTCATGTTGTCGCATTTTATCATCTAACATTTGTTTGGTTTTGAATATAAAATTTCAGCCCTATATTATTAGCTGGTTTTTGCAACAGTTCAGAAGCAATTGAATCAGACATCGTTGATCAATCTTATGGATTTGATTGTTTAGTCTTGCGTTCTGACATTCTACCAGTTTCACCAGTTTTTATCTCGTTAAATCCGTCTAAAATTTCACTATTGCTTAATTTTGATTCAGAAGCTTTCTTCATTTCTTTTTTATGTAAATCATTTTCAAATTTTTCAAGCCTCTCTTTAATCATATCCATTTCTGACTTGGCGCTAAGCGTGTACAGACCGCTTTCCACCTTGCCTCCATCTATCATTTTTTGAATCCGCTTTAGGGTATTCCTATGACGCTCGTATGAATTGATAATAATCTCATACAATGTATTGTCTTTGCTCCACCTGTCAATTTTGAACAGTTTCTCCATACTCTCGGTGTGGCCATCTATCTCAGCTATGGTTGCCTCAATGTACTTCCTAACCTCCTCGATTCTTTCAGATTCGCTAGTCATTTTACGACAACTATAGAAAATGTTCGGTTTTTAGATGTTTTTTATATTTTTCAGTATCAGAAAAATAAAGGGATTTTCCATTTTTCAGGCAAAGGTAGCAAGCTGATGGTTTATCATGATGATGGGGTGCGCCCTTTACGCAAAGATAGCATTCTGTTTCTTGCGGTTTTTCAGAAGCTTTTGGTAATGCCTTAATCTCATCACTTAGAACTCTCATACAAGTATTGTAGTCTTCTTTACTATGGTCTCTCATGTGTTTTTTACAAACAGGACAGAGTTTTCGATAATTGGCGCTAAGAAAAGAATTGTTTTCTTCTAATTCCCCATTACTCATGTTATGGTATACTATTATGTTTCTGATAAGTTTGATCGCTTACTATTTTTTGTTGGTTTCTAGGTAATTTCTGTAAATCACCAAATTACTTCAAAGAAAAAGATAATGGCTGCCATAAAACAAACAAGAACTATAATTTTTGTTTTAGTTGTTTTTTTCATAGCTCAGATAATCTGTTCTTCTTTAAAATCTGATACAAATGCTGAATATAATCAAAATTATATGTTGGATAATACCAGAATCAGGTATTTTGTACCCGTAGGTATAATTAACGGCTAAAATTAGAAATTTGTAGTAATAACATGTCATACAGAGGAGATCGAGAAATGCACAAGGCTACATGTGGAGATTGTGGCAAAGATTGTGAAGTACCATTCGAGCCTAGACAGGACAAACCAGTCTACTGCAATGATTGTTTTCAAAATCATAAACCACAAAACCGAGGAGGTTCAGGTGGCGGCGGATATGGCGGAAGAGGCGGCGGATATGGCGGAAGAGGCGGCTCTGGCGGAAGATTTGGCGGAAGAGGCGGCTCTGGTGGAAGAGGTGGCTTTAACCGAGGACCACGAGAAATGCACAAGGCTACATGTGGAGATTGTGGCAAAGATTGTGAAGTACCATTCGAGCCAAAACAAGACAAACCAGTCTACTGCAATGATTGTTTTCAAAATCATAAAAGAAATTAAAAAAAGCTTATACTACGATTCCAAGTTTTACTAATAAGCTATGAATGATTTTTCAGAACAAGAGAAAGAAAGTTTCTATAAGGCGATC
>DTTB01000132.1 GCA_012964965.1 Candidatus Nitrosopelagicus sp. | reverse complement strand
GGAATACTGGTAGCAAGCGGAATTGTTAAAGCAAAAAACTGGGAAAAGATAATTGGTGAATTTTCAAGGGCATTAATTTAAAAACAGCTCAAATCGAATCAACCTAACATGGCAAAATTAAAATCAGTTTACTCTTTTGAAGAGGCAAACAGTAAAAACAGGATGCTTCTTGGCGGAAAAGGAGTAGGTCTAAGCGAGATGACACGCCTAAAGCTTTCAGTTCCGCCTGGTTTTACAATCACAACACAGGTTTGTAATCAATACTATGAAAATGGAAGAAAACTTCCAAAAAATGTTATTCCTGAAGTAATGCGAAACATCACAAAGATTGAAAAAAAGACTGGTAAAAAATGGAATTCTGCAAATAACCCACTTTTGGTCTCTGTTCGTTCAGGTGCAGCAATTTCGATGCCGGGAATGATGGATACAATTTTAAATTTAGGATTAAATGATCAAACAGTTTTAGGATTAGCAAAGAAAACAAACAATCCTAGGTTTACATGGGATTCCTATCGCAGATTCATACAACTATTTGGAAAGGTCGTGTTTGGTGTTAGTGATGAAAAATTTGACAAGGTTTTAGACGCAGCAAAGAAGAAACAAAGCGTTACAAATGATAGCCAACTTGATGTTGATTCACTTAAAAGAGTTGTAACTGAATACAAAAAAATTTGTGAAAATCATACTAGGCGAAAATTTCCATCAAATCCTAACGAGCAATTGCAGTTAGCAGTTGAAGCTGTCTTCAAAAGTTGGATGGGTGAAAGAGCTATCATATACAGAGAGAAAAATAACATTACTAGGGATATTGCAGATGGAACCGCAGTAAATGTTGTAACCATGGTATTTGGTAATATGGGAAACAACAGTGCAACCGGTGTCGTATTTACAAGAAATGGACATAATGGTAAGAAGGAGATTGAAGGGGAATACCTACTAAATGCACAAGGTGAAGATGTAGTAGCAGGTGTCAGGACTGGTAATGACATATCACAGTTAAAGACTGACATGCCAAAATCATACAAGGAGCTAACTAACGCATGCCATAAGCTTGAAAAACATTTCCGTGAGGTTCAAGATATAGAGTTTACAATCGAACAGGGAAAATTTTATCTTTTGCAGACAAGAACTGCAAAGATGAGTGCTGGTGCATTGGTGAAAACATCAGTTGAAATGGTGAAAGAGAATCTGATTAACAAAGATAGGGCACTTACAAGAATACCAGCTCAACAATTAGAGGCATTACTACACAAAACTATTGATCAAAACAAGGTAAAAGGATTTGAAAGGTTCGCAAAAGGAATTGCGGCATCACCTGGTGCTGCCAGTGGTGTTGCTGTATTTAACGTAAAACGTGCAATAATGATGGGCGAGAATAACAAAAAAGTTATCCTGTTACGCAGGGAAACAAAGCCGGAAGACGTTCCTGCGTTCTTTTCCTCAGAGGGAATATTAACCAGTCAAGGAGGCAAATCATCACATGCTGCTATAGTATCAAGAGGCATGGGAAAACCATGTATTGTGGGATGCTCTGACCTGAAAATTGATTATGATAATAACAAATGCGTTGCGAATGGAATTACGGTTTTAGAAGGTGAACCAATCACAATTAACGGAAGCACTGGTGAAGTTTACATTGGTAACCTACCAACAGTAGAACCTCAAGTAACAAAGGATTTTCAGACCATCTTATCATGGGCCCAAAGTAAGAAAAAACTTGGAGTTAGAGCAAACGCTGACACGCCAGATGCAGCAAAGCTTGCAAGGAAGTTCGGTGCACAAGGAATCGGTCTTTGCAGGACAGAAAGAATGTTTAACGCAACTGACCGAATTGGGCTATTTATTGATATGATTATGGCTGCAAACGTTAAACAAAGAAAGGAAATTCTCAAAAAACTTGGTCAACTGCAAAAAAGCGACTTTATTCAGATACTAAAAGCTATGGAGGGTTATAAAGTGACAATTCGACTCTTAGATCCGCCACTACATGAATTTCTACCAAACCCAGAAGATCTTATGGACAAAATCTACAAAAATAAAAATAGTGAAGACCTTACTGAGACAAAAAAAGTTTTAGAAAGAGCAAAAGAACTCTCAGAAATCAACCCAATGATGGGACATCGTGGTGTTCGTATTGGAATCACATATCCAGAAATTTACAGAATGCAGATTACTGCAGTTTTTGAGGCAACGGTGGATCTTGTAAAGAAAAATGTGAACGCTAAACCACAGATAATGATCCCACAGGTTGGAAGTATTGCTGAGCTAAATCATATTGAGGACATTTATCGTGAAGTGAAGTCTGAAATACAGAAAAAATACAAGATGAAAATAAATGTTAATTTTGGAACTATGCTTGAAGTTGTCCGTGCCTGCCTTACAGCAAACGAAATAGCCAAAACTGCAGAATTTTTCAGTTTTGGCACAAACGACCTTACACAAGCAGTATTTAGCTTTAGCAGAGAAGACGTAGAAGGTAAATTTCTCCCAGAATACATTGAAAAGGAACTACTTGAGACTAGTCCATTCCAATCAATTGACGTAAATGGTGTAGGCAATTTAATGAAGATTGGAATCAAACAAGGTAGAGCGATTAAGAAAGACTTGGAAATTGGCATATGCGGTGAACATGGAGGAGATCCAAACTCTATCAAATTCTGCCATTCAGCTGGCATATCATATGTAAGTGCATCACCACACCGAATTCCTATTGCAATAATTGCAGCAGCACAAGCCACAATCAATCAAAAATCAAAAAAAATCTAGATAACATACTATTAATCATCACTTAACTTTTTATATTGAAAATTAAGTAAGTTATAATGTGTCATTACCCAGTTTAGAAACCATAAAACGTCAACGAGAAAAACTACGCGTAAGTCAGAAAAAATTAGCAAACATGACTGGTGTTAGCACATCAATGATTAATCAGATTGAATCTGGTAGAAGTAAGCCATCATATGATACCGCAAAAAAAATCTTTGAAAACCTTGCGATACTTGAAGGTGAATCTTCATCCCATGTAGCCGGTGAAATTTGTCAGACACCTGTTGAAAAAATGAAACCAACGCAAACAATCAATGACGCGGTAAAAAAAATGGATGAAATGGCTATCAGTCAAATTCCAATTTTTGACGGTTCTGAACCCGTAGGAGTAGTGAGCGAAGAAGGACTTGTTAAAAAATTAGCGACAACTAATGCCAGTCAGTGGAAAAAAACACAATTAAAGGATGTTATGACGTCAGTTCCACCAATTATAAATTATGATACGCCAGCTAATACCCTAGGACCGCTATTACAATTTACAAAATGTATTTTAGTTTCAAAAGATTCTAAGATTGTTGGTATTATCACTGCATCAGATACATTAAGAATGATGTAAAATAATTCAAGTTTTTCTAATTTCAGTGAACGATACTCCAAGTATTTCTTTTCTTACAATCCTAACAATATTATAAATTTCAGTTTTGATTATTTCTGAAGAGTTACATAGTAGTCTTATCAATAAGCCATGGTTATCTGGAAGAATACTCGAACCACCATAAATTTCAGCGTTGATTTTCAGCATAGAATTTATTTTTTGATTAAGAATAGTAACAAATTTTTTCGGTATTAAAATATATACAGATGCCAAAACAGTATGACTACCAAAAATACCTAACGTATTCATTTTTCGGTTTTTTGGATCCAATATGCTAGTATCAACAAATTTGATTGCACCCTTAGTATCACTTCCTATTGTCCTTAGATAACAGATATCATAGGAAAATAATTCTCCCATTGCAACCCTACCCGGTACAATTATTTCTGAATAAATTAGTGACGCGGAAGGATCTACGTTTAATAAAACTTTTTGATAGTATCTGGAATTTTTGTATGGTATTATTTGGTCTGGGATGAATTCCAAATAACAATCCTTGTCAACATTAATGTTGATCAACTGTGTTGCATAATTTGAATCCATTTTGTATATTCTTGTAGCGCCCTGTGTGGTAATGTGACTAACAGCATGATTTGTTAGTGATATATCCATTCTATATCGATCTCCCTGTAACACACCTCCCGATGGTGACATGATAAACAAATGTGCCATTTTTGGAAGTGATTCATCATAATACAATGCTTTTTGTGTGTAAAGTGGGACTTGGGAATATTGTTCAGTAACTACCGTCTTATCATCCTTTGAATCATTTTCCAGCTTTATTTTTAAATGACCAACTTTTCCCGCTTTGCCAACTTCTAACTGAGCGATTTTTTCCTCATATTTCAAAAATTCTGATGGGAGGTCATCAGGCTCACAAAATTTTAGATCAGTCATTTAACATTCGTAATTAGTTTTTTTGGTGGCTGCTCGAACAATACATCCTCTATAATATGACGCGCTACTACATCAACACCCTCATCAGTTTTACAGTTAACAAGCACATACGGCTTGTTTTTCCTAACAATTTTAGCGTCCCTTTCCATTATATCCAAATTAGCATCAACCAAAGACGCAAGATCAATTTTGTTTATAACCAAAAGATCAGACGTTTCAATACCCAGCCCCCTTTTTCGCGGATATTTATCGCCGCCTGAAACATCAATGATATAAATAAAGTAGTCAGCAAGTGCGGGGCTGAATGTTGTTGTAATGTTATCACCGCCACTTTCAATTATGATTAAATCTAAATCACTATGCTCTTTTTCTATCTGCTCGATTACAGACAAATTAATTGATGGATCCTCACGTATAGCTGTATGCGGACATCCGCCAGTGGCAAGACCAATAACTAAATTCTCGGGCAGCAATCCCTGATTGGTTGCCAAATTTTGGCGCATTCTATCAGCATCCTCTTGAGAGATAACATCATTTGAAATTATGCTAATACTGTAATTCATTTTTGCCAGAATTGGGACGATTCTTTCAATTAACATGCTCTTTCCACATCCAACGGGTCCGCCAATTCCAATTCGTGGTATTCTTTTGTTCATGTCAGTAAAACTAATTACGTAATAAACATCTTGGAAAATTTTTGTTCGTGTGTAATCTGTATAACATCATATTCGGGTGCGAATTGCCACATATCATTCAATGATTTTGAAATGTATTTATCACAAGTTTCTGCAATAACAGGTTTTAATAGATGCAATATTTTTTGGCTTTGAAGATGTTCAATTATACCTAATCTCAGAGCTGCGCCTACCATACTAACAGAAAATCCATAAAGAAAATGTAGTATTGCCTTTTGTTTTTCAATTTTCAACACATTAGATATAACACCTGAAACTACAGCATGTGTCCCTGGTGTTTGAGAGTTTTTTATAGCGTCATGATAACTGAGCAGGGCGTCATTAGTAACAAAAGAACTAATACATTTTATCATTTGTGTTCCAGATCTACATGTCGCTTCACGTAATTCCTTTACAAGTTTCATTGCAAATAATGATCTATCACACATGATTATTTTTTCAACATTATTCAAGCTAGTAGAATCATAAGCGTTTGAAAGTGCTACACAATCAGATGGCCCGATTTGCTGCACAATGTTTGTCTGTATTAATTCCCAAAGTTCATCCATTCCCGTTATCCTTTTTTCAGAAAATAATGTTTCCAGACCATTAGACATTGTATAAAGCCCAGTAGGAAAAAAGGAATCAGAAATCTGCATCAAGCTTAAATCGCTAAGATCAGTGTTCATGTACATCCATACTCGTATGTGGAATAAAGCGTTGCTCGTCTATTGACAAATCGATTTCATGAATTACTTCATGAAACAGTCTTTCAAATAACTCCATTTCTGAATTATCGTGAATTGGAAAGGAAATAGTTTCATTTCTGATTGAAATCGGTCTGTGTCTATTTCCGATAATATGACCCACTAAAAGAAACAAATTCTTATCGTTTTGCTTAAATTTAACAGTGAGTGTTTTTTCTGGAAGTTGTTCTATTAGAATAGTTTCATCAGATTCTGAAATAACATCACCGTGTTGTAATTTTGTGCCAGGTTCAAGAATAAACCCGATATCAAATCCATCATCAGTTTTTTTTCTCAAACGTGATTTTTCCATCTCAATTCTAGATAATAACAAACGTCTGAATTTCCCCTGTTCTTTTGAATCTTCAATCTTTTTTGCCAGTTGATCATCTTTGTATATATTTCCTAGAACAGTGTTAACAATTAGCATGAATTATGTAATATGGCTATGAAATTATATTTTTTGTTTAGATCTTAAGCGTTAAGCTAAGATATAACGCCATAATCCTTATTGGTGGAAAACTTAGAAGTTTAACTTTTGTACTTCCTGACCTTTCTATTTTTATAGTTATGACTAGTCTAGTCATAGCTAATGGGAAATAAAAATAGTACAACAAGGCACTATTGTAACTTCTGTGGAAAAAAGTTAATCCACCATTCAAAGCCATGTGTGAAGAAATCAAAGAAGTCTTAGAAAAATGACACTAACAGATAAGGAAAAAATCATAGAAATCTTATCTTGATAGGCTTTTATTCCTAAAAATTAAACAAGTCGTGGAAAGACAGGACAAATTTGCCAAATTCATTTACTTCACTGTAAAGGATTTAGGTATGGTCTTAGCGTGTAAGCGCTAATTCCATACTTTTTGACAAGACTAAAATTGTGATATTTTTTACGATACATTGGTTGATTCCAAAAACCGATTGAAGAATGAGAGAGTAATCTCTCAAACTTCATTTTTCATCAAAGTCAGATTCGTGACATAAGGACACAGCAAATTGCCAAAACTGTGTAATAGCTAATACTATCAGGTAAGTCAATTG
>DTTB01000131.1 GCA_012964965.1 Candidatus Nitrosopelagicus sp. | reverse complement strand
ATCCTTTTTTCATTTTTTGTCATGATGATAATTTTATCATCGGCAATACTTGATGAATAATAGGTATCAAATCCAAGCAACCGAAGCTTTTTTGCTAGTTTTCCCAACATAGCATCTACAATGAATTTTGGTTTTTGTTCTTTGTATTTGTACAAATTATAGAACAGAATCAACCATTAGAGCAATGAAAAGTACCGCCAAATATGGACTTGAAAACTTGAATAGAACCCATGATGCCTTTTCTGTTGGTTTAGCAACCACCCAAAAGCTAAGAACTATCATCAAAGCCCCAGATGCGATTGCAGTATACAAATAAACTTCGTGCATTAGTGGTTCGCCGTTATCATGTGTTAGGAAAAATGGAACCACACTAAAGAGTACCATCATTAACGTGGTACCAGCAATAATTCTGGCTGAAGTTTTTTCCGATTGAACCGCGGTCAGCATTGGAACGTTTACCTTTTTGTAATCGTCCTTAAAATGCAAAGTTAATGCCCAAATATGCATTGGAATCCACACAAAAACCAGTCCAGCTATAACAAGACCAAAATCCCAAAGACCTATTGTAGTTACAGCAACATAACCAATAAGAGCCGGTGCGCCGCCTGAGAATCCTCCTAAAATAATATTTGTTCTACTTTTACGCTTTAGATAGTAGCTGTACACCAAAATATTATCTGCTAAACCAAATGCCATAAAAGTTCCAGCCAAAATTCCATTCCAAAAAGATGTAGTAAAACAGATACCAAAAGCACATGCCAGTGAAATTGCAGCAAGTATTAATCCAAAATTTCTA
Organism: Candidatus Nitrosopelagicus sp.; assembly: GCA_012964965.1. The sequence goes on along the minus strand of DTTB01000131.1, from coordinate 893 downwards.
GCCTTTTCTGGAGGATTAATTCGTCTGCTGGGAATTGGTCTGTTTCTTGTTCTCTCCATTATAGCATCGATATCTCTGTCATGATAATTTGTCAAGGTATTTGCAGCAGCAGAACCAGCAGCTACTCCACCAAGTAATAATGCCCACGTTGCAAGAGAAATTGGAACGTTGAAAACATTTGATGCAGTAATAGCAGCTCCAAATGCAGTAAAGACTAGAAGGTACCAGATTTTTGGCTTGGTCAGCTCATAGTATACACCAATATTTGATTTTGTATTAAAAGTCTGCATTAGTCACACTTCCATCCTTCAAGTATTATACTGACATATAGGGCATTTGCTTTGTTCGCGTTTTCATTTCTATGAAACTCTCAGAACCTATAATTCCTGTGATCTTACCAATCTTTTCTGAAATTAGTTGGTGCATTTCACCTAGGTTTTTTGCATACATTGTTACGAGTATATCAAATCTACCAGTAACCTCTGAAACTTCTCTGACGCCTGGAATTTTGAATAATTCTTCAATTACAACGGATCGTTGTTTTGAATCCATATTAATTCCTGTTAATGACTTTACAGTATATCCAAGCTCTTTATTGTTAACATCTATTGTAAATCTCTCGATCAGTTTTTTCTTTACTAGCCGGTTAATCCTACTGTAAACAACCGAAGAGTTTTCGTTAATTTTTTTAGAAAGTTTTGGAATTGAAACGGATGCATCATTACTTAGCTCCGATAAAATCTTTAAATCTAAATCATCAACCTTTGCCATTTAAGACTCAGTAATTTTACATATTTTTGGGTCTAATAAAGCTATTATTGAAATTTTTATAAAATTTTAACCTAAAGCTTGCCTTTTTTGTATAACATCTCAGCTAAGAGAACAGCACCTTT
>DTTB01000130.1 GCA_012964965.1 Candidatus Nitrosopelagicus sp. | reverse complement strand
CCGGTGCAATTGCAACCATAGAAGCTATAGCAAAAAGAACTACAAGAGAACTTAGTGTTACCGTTTTCATGTGATCAACGGATCATTAGGGGATTTTATATAGTTTTTCGATACGTGTACCAATTTAGCACCATAACCCAAATTATTTGATTGTTGTACCAACTACAGAAATACGGAATTTAGTACGAGACCTCAAAGTCTGTAAATTCATCTTTGAAATCTTCATTCTTAATTTCAACGTCATCTACGCGCGAATTTGCAGGTCCGCCATGTGCCCATTCAACAACTGTATTGACGCCATCAATATCACCCTCGAGTAGCGCTTCTACACGTCCATCATCTAGGTTTCGAACCCAGCCAGTTACGTTATTTTTTATAGCCATAACCTTTAGCGCTTGTCTAAAAAAAACTCCCTGCACCTTACCTCTTACAAAAAGCCGTATACACTGTTTGCTCATATTTCCTGAATTTTTTTTCGTAGCAAAACATTAACCGTTTGCCCAGAAGCCTTTCCCCTAACTTGCTTCATCGCAATTCCCATCAAAGTGGTTATTGCATTCTCTCCTAGCTCCTTAACAAGTTCCATGTTCTTTTGAATGATTTCATCCAAAATTGCATTCAATTCGCCTTCGCTCATGCTTGTAACAGCAGTAGATTGGATTGCGTCTGAAACAGTGTCTGATTTACCAGACATGATGTTCTCAAAAATAATTTCTAGTGATTCCTTTGGTATTTTATCATCTGCTAATAGCTCAAATAATTCTGTAATGTGTTCAGGTTTTAAGAGAAGAGCGTCAAATCCCTTTCTTTGCAAGTTAGTAATAGTGGAGCAAAGTATTGATGCAACAAAATTTGCAGAGTTCTTTTTATTTTCACAAATTTTTTCAAATAACTCCATGTATTCCGAGTCAAAAATCTGTTCAGACAGTTGGGAATTTAGATTATATTTTTTCTGGATTTCAGCGATTGAATCATCCCATGATTTTGGAATGTTTTCCCTTGCTAGTTTTATTTCCTCGGGTAGCACACTAATGGAAGGTATATCGGTTTCTGGATACATTCTCGACGCACCTGGACGTGGTCGAAGAAAAATAGTTTCACCGTCTTGCGTAACGCCTCTAGTTTCAGCTGGAACTCCATCTGTTGCATCTTGAATTCTCTTTATTATAGAATCTATAGCATAATCTAACTTTGGATCTTCACCAGCTATAATCAGAAAACCATCTACGTCTACCAATTCAAGATATTTTCTTATCTTATCAACGTAAGGATCATTAATTCCGTAATTAGGAAGCTCATCTGAATGGAAAACTCCTCCAATACCAAAAAATCGTACTAGCTGTCCAATTTCTTTTCCCAATCTAATTCCAGGATATGGTTCAAAACCAAACATTCCTGAAAAATTTCTTATTCGTATCGCCTTAATTTTTGCTTTTGATTTTAATGCATTTTGAATTATTTTTGATTCGCAGTCTTTGAAAACTTCAGTAATGTCAAAAACATCCTCGTTTGAGATTGTCATTGATAGTTTTTTGAGTTTTTCAGCAATCAGAATTAGTCCGTGTTGTCTTTTGGCTTCATAACCAATTATTTTTTCAAGTTGGTCTAGCTGTTGTACACCCTTGACTTCTACAACCCCACTATTCATAACTGAAATATTTACATCTTGTCTGATTGAACCAATGCCCCTTT
>DTTB01000129.1 GCA_012964965.1 Candidatus Nitrosopelagicus sp. | reverse complement strand
TAGTTTTTAGTCTGTTTGCAATAATTTTTCCTAGCTTTTTAATGACTACTTTTTATCCATACACAACTAATTTACAACCATTTGAATCAAGTGTGTGGTTAGTACCAATCATTTCTTCAAATTCTATACTACTCGTTATAGGATTTGCATATTATAGAAAAAAGCTACCACTTCAAATTTACAAGGGAATAGAGTTTATTCTCAACTTTGAAATTTCTAAAAAAACTGCTTTACTAACTGGAATAATCATTTTAGTAGTCTATATCGGATTTTCATTACCGGAACTTGCGATTGATGAAGCAACGCAGTATGATGATTGGGGTGTTCTAGAGAGTGCATTAGAGGTTTGGCCATCTACTGATTCTGATGATATCTACATCAATGAACAAAACGCCCGTTACGTTAGAATGCTGCTTTTAGATGCTTCCTCAGATTTATTTCAAAACATCAAGCTATTACCTTTTGTAGCTAGCATATTACTTGTAGTTGTAACCTTTTTTTTAACTTATCAAATTACCCAAAAAAGATTTGCAGGCATAATTTCCATGGTGATTTTATTACAAAGCCATACGTTTTTACATTTTGATACAATTGCAGTATACGAGAATTTTTGGGTTTTATTCTATGTTGTATCTTTATACGCGATCAATAGGAAGTGGCAATATTCTTCAATATCGTACTTGTTGTCTATATTTTCAAAAGCATTTATTGCAGTTTTTTTCTTGTCATCACTTTACTACATATGTCGAGCAAGTATTAGTACACGAAAAAAACTTTATACTCTTGCGTCATACGCTACATCGCTAATTGTAATATTATTGGTTTTTTCGTTTGGGGAAAGCATATATTTTGACATAATCAATATTTCATCTTCTGAATTTTTCTTAGCATTTAATGCATTAGGATATACTTTAAGATATGATCTCATTATTGTTTTAAGCCTTTTACCTTTAACACTTGGGTTATTTTTTAAATTTAGGAAAGATAATTCAAAGAAGGTTGATTCTATACTTGTTTTAATTTTAACTGCTTTGCTAGCTGGACCAGTTATTTCTATGCTTACAGACTTTTATTTTATTTTACCATATAGATTCCTTCCTTTGATAGTTTTTGTCGCAGTTGGTATTGGTGTTTTGCTATCAAAAAAAAATTAATTTATTGGGATTAAAGCAGTCCAGTTCATGTTAATTCTGTCACCGCCTTCAGTAAGAAATCCATGATGTAGTCCACTAAATGCAGTTATTCTGTGCTTTTGATTCTTAACTTCAAATGATGCGTCTAACTTAGAGGTAAATGTGTAAAAAAAACATAGATCGTGAATATTCCCCTGACCCATTCCTTTTTGATCAAAACAGAAAGCTGGATGAATATTAAACTCAGCCGGAATAACCTTCATTTCATATTGCGTTCCTTCAATTGTTACGTTTTGGATTACAGGCTGCTCATTTAAGAACGCATAAAATATTGGGTGCTCCAAATATTGTGATGCGGTAACATGGCTTACTCCAACAAGCTCGCCATTGCTGTTACGTAGTGCGATATAGGCATAAGCATGAGGTTGATTCTCATATTCAATATTTACTCGGTAATTGATGTCGCCTTTCAACCACTCTTGCCATGCTTCCTCTGAGATTGCACTGACATTAAGCGGTATTAAGAAAATAATCATTATGGAAATAACTACGAAGTAATTTTTCATAACTTCACTATATTTCTAT
>DTTB01000128.1 GCA_012964965.1 Candidatus Nitrosopelagicus sp. | reverse complement strand
TATGTTTAAAGACAGACCAAAACTTTCTGATAAAGAACTAGATGAGTTATGTACTAAAATAAAAAATATGTGATCATAACGGAAAGATTCTTCGTCCAGATTTTCTTTCATTAACTTTAATTGCCTTTGTTGGGCATGTTTCAGCTGCATCCATTATTTTTTCTTCAGATGCACCATACTGATTATGAACTTGTGATTTTGGGTTAATCATAGTAAGTTTGTCAATAACAAAAACATTTGGAGCAATAGTTTCGCAGCTCAAACAGGCAATACATTGAGTTTTTTCTACACGGACAGATAAATCGTGCTTATAGATCTTTGTCTCACTGTTTCGATTTTCTGTCTTAGGTTTTGGGCTAGTTCTCTCTTCATTTTCATTCCAAAACGCCCTTCCATAATCATTCTTTTTAGCTTCATTCTTTCTGAGTTCATAATCATTCCAAAATGATTTTTCATATTGTCTCCAAAAGTTTTCATCCATTTCAAAATCTTTTGTGAATTTACTCCAATCCTCTTCTGGGGGGTTTTGTCTGGTTGTATTTCGATACGTACGAGATTTTTTCTTTGTGGTTTCATCATCATAATGAGAGTTTTTCAGTCTAGATTGGCTCTTTAAGAAATGATATGCATCTAACACATTTTTGAATCGTCGCCCATCACTTTCATTCTTATTTCTATCTGGGTGTAGCTCTAATGATAATTTTCTATATGCATATTTAACATCGTCAAAGCTAGCATCTGAATTTAGCATTAAAATTTGCATAGCTTGTGTTCTGTTCATGCATTTTTACCTAGTTAACATTCTTAAAAAGAATTTCATGAACATTTCAAGGTATTTTAGATGTAACATTTGATCTGAGATCTGATTCATACCATACCGTCATAGGCTTTCGATTCTTTGAGTAAAAATTCACAGCCAAATGTGAAAAAACTGAATTTTTTCTGACAGACCCATGTGTATGCAGTATTTTGGCCGGGATGTAAACCACATCACCAGAAGTCAAATTAACTGTTTTAGTTTTCGATATCTTGAATTTTGAAATCCCACCACTCGTTTTTTTATAATAAACTAAACTGCCGTTACCTTTAGTCACGATAAGCATTTGAGCACCAGTATGGAAATGAATCTTGGTTCTAGCTGATTTTTTGAATATTACGTGATACATATCATGCTCATTTGGTTTCGTAATACCAGAAATTTCACGAAGTGTTACTGGACCAGTAAAGTAGTCTTTTTTTACTTTTTTAACGGGTGCAGAGGAAATATTGCCTTTTTTCAATACTTAGGATAAAAGGTAATAGTCATAAAAACTATAGACATATGATTACGTGGTAATAATTGGCTAACTCAAAATACAAAATTAAGACAGTAGTTTTACGTCCAATTTTAGATCTTAGTGAAGCTGAACAAATTGTTGAAAATGGGAAAACATCATTATTTAGAAGTATGTTGCAAAAACCTAAAAAAATGGAAGTACATGTACATTCAATAAAACTCTCTTATGAGGCATTTTTAATTTTGTCGGGAAAGTATAATGCAAATTTTTATCGTAAAGCTGTTCATACAATTAATGTCGAGCCTACTGTCAGAGAAATAATTGTTGGTGATGGTGTGTTTCCAATTAAACAAGGAAGAGGTGTATTAGGAAAACTTAACTATAAAATAAAATCAGGTACTAAAAGAAAAAACCAGATTGATTTGGAGTTAGAAGAACATGT
>DTTB01000127.1 GCA_012964965.1 Candidatus Nitrosopelagicus sp. | reverse complement strand
CTAGTGTGATAGACTGAGTGTCTATATCAATTGAAAAAGGAAGCGGGATTGACGTATCAACTACACCAATATTGTTTTCCACCCATTCAGTAAACCAAATTTTTTTACCATCTATTGCAAAATCAAAGACCTGTGCAACACCACAATACTCAATCCCTTCACAGTCAGACCAGTTTGGATTTCGTGAAGGTATTGTATATTCTACCAAAGTCTCAGTGGAAGGATTAAAGACACCAATACGATTTGCAGTCTGCTCGTTCATAACTAGATTATCGCCAGAGTGTTCAATCCAGTATGGTCTAGATATTGGAGATTTTATGAAACCGGAGGCATTACCGTAGGAATCAATTGTAGGTACTGAAGTAACATATTTTGTAAATTCCTCTGTTACAGGATCAAAGCTGAAAAAATAACTGCTTGTCGTATCAACTATCCATATATTTTGATTCGGTCCAACTGAAACTCCATTTGGTGCTGTCATCCCAGATGGAAACTGAAAAAATTGAATAAAATCCTGTAAAAAAAGACTATCAGCTTGTGATGATATTGATAGTTGTGATTCCCATTCTTTATAGTTGAACTTGATGAGAATACCAGTTCCATCTGAATTCCAGTTTGTATACCATATGTTATTCTCTGAATCAATTGCAAAGTCACTGGTAAATCCATCAAGAGCTGAAGGTATTGATGCGTAGGATAAAGAGTCCTGTGAATAGCTAAAAATAGTTAGCTTGCCTCCAGTGAAATCATTTACAATTACATTAGAACCATCAATGACTAATTTTTGAGGAAGTGAAGATATATCCTCTGAAATCGGAAAATTAATTGTGTTATATGTTTCATCAGCTATTGAGAACCTCCATATAGAATCTGTTGCTTCATCAGTATACCAAATAGCACCATCAGGAGAATAATCCATACCCCACATCATAGAACGTAATTTATACTTCAGTTGACTTTCAGCAGCTACCCATCTTGGATTGGTATATTCAGTAAATTTCTCAGTTAGTGGATCAAATTTTGCAATATTACCGGTGTTTGTTTGTGCAAACCAAACCGTACCATTAGGCTCCGTTGTGATTGCAAGAGGCTGAGTACACGCTGTCGGTATCTTAAATTCTGTAACGAAATCAGTTGATTTTGCCTTGTCATTTGTACCACAAAACTGTGGTCGTTCATCATCAGTGTAACCGTCTCCTGCAACAAAAACTTCTAAATCATTATCCTCTGCCTCTTTACCAGGAATAGCGATTGTAATTCCTGAAGCCAGCATAATTCCCGCAACAAGTGCAAAAAAGATTATTCCTTTGTTTCTTGTTTTCACAGTTAAAACCCAAACATATCCATGTTATATCTGATTATAATTAAATGCCAAAAGGATTACATAAGTTTCAAATCGCCAGTTATCTTATCAATTTTTTCCTCAGGTGCAGGACCTAGGGATATGCAAGTTACTGTTCCAGGTGCAATCTGTGTGTGACCTGCATCAGTTACTTCAGACCATGGCACACCAATCTCAATTGCGCCCTGTTTAACTTGTTCAAGTTCTTTTAGATTTGAAACTTTTAATACAATTTTTTCTTGCCCCTTCCACCATTCTGAGAACCATTCTGGTTTGGATTTTCTAACATATTCTGCGCCTAATACACAAGCATGCCCAACTTGGGCAGCAATTTTTCCCTTTCCCATATCAAGGTCAGTTCTAACTACAATTACCTGTTTAACGTTTGCCATATGGTTACAAGAATGATGTATTATGAAAAACTTTGCAATCTATTCAAAACATTATTTGTGACTGACGCTCTACTGTATGCCGATCTTTCTAATAATCATCAATGTCTCTTAATGTCTCCTAAATTATTTTATAAAATACATAAGAAGAACTTTCTTAGACCACAAACAGTAAGTTTGCTTGTGGTCCTTAAGGTTCTTTAATCTGATTTGTCTGTTACTTGTTTAATAAACTTGTTTACGCATTCCATTGTCTGGTGCTGATTATGATCAAGCATGTCTTTCTCACAGATTGGACAAACTGTCTTTTTTGTAGAACTATAAGCAACAGGATTAGTTGCTACATTGATAAATTTCTCCAAGCATAAATTGGTCTGTCGCTTATCGTGTTCATTAAAGTCCTTTTTACAAGTAGGACAGAATATTTTTTTCATGGTTCAGTAAGGTAATAATGTAATTCCGTGTAGCAATCTACACAATAATCCTTTTCATCAGTATGCTCACAATTATGGACTTTAGAAACATGATTATGACATTTTGTACAAAATTGCATAAAATGCATCAAACTATCACGTTAAAAAATTAATACGTACTCTCAGCCATTCCACGGTATTTTGGCATACGCATAGTCGTCCCACAAGATGTGCACTTGTAGAGAAATTTTGTTTTCTTTCCGGTCATTTGTAGATCAGAGTCAAGTAATTCTTGTTGGGTTATACTAAAACACTTTTTACACCATCGGTTTTCAAGTTCAGTATCTTCAGACTTTCTTGATTCTTTCATGATTGTGTAATGATTTAAGATTCAGAATCTGTATCTTTTTTATTTCTCGAAAAACGCCCAAATTTAAATTTTTTATCGTGTGCAGTTTTTCTTCGTTTGTCAGTTTTGTAAACAAGGTACATCGGTATGCCTATAGTAAGTGCAGCAACTCCAATCATAGCCCAAAGATACCACATATCTTGTAAACTTTAACCTTGGATAATAATAATGTAGTAAAAACTGGTAACATTTATTGTATAATACAGATTTGTATCGTCTGTGGAAGGATATGATGTAGTCGTTGCCGGTGGCAGTATTTCTGGACTACTAGCTGCCAGGGAGATTGGAAAAAGTGGATATTCTGTTTTAGTTTTAGAGGAAGGGTTTGAGGTTGGAACTCCTGATCATTGTGGTGGCTTGGTTAGCAAGTCAGCATTACATGGCTTGGGAATTGAACCCTCACAAAAGACATTTGATTGTACGATAAACTCTGCAGAGATTTATTCCCCTGCTGGAAAAAAGATCAAAATTGACCCAAAAAATCAGGAAGTTGTTGTAGTTAACAGAAGAGAACTTGACAAGCAAGCTGCATACCAAGCTCAGCAATCTGGAGCAGAGATTATGGTTAAAACAAGCTTTAAGGAAAAAACTGGTCAAGTAGTTCAAACATCAACTGGTGAAATAAAATGTAAAATTCTAGTTGACTGTAGAGGAGTTAGTAGACTGGTTAATAGTGACAGATATGGCATATTGTTGTCAGCGCAATACGAGGTTTATGCGGATTGGATTATTGATGGAAAAGTTGAGGTCTACTTTGATCAGATAAAATACCCAGGTTTTTTTGCTTGGGTTATTCCATCTGGAAATGGAGTTGGTAAAGTTGGGGTTGCAGGGAGAGAAATTAACGTATCTAAAACAATAACGGATTTTATAAAAAATAAAGGAAAGTGTTCAGCCGTAAGAAAAATTTTTGCTCCTATATGGGTTAAAGGTCCAATCAAAAAATTTGTTTCAGATGATATAGTAATAGCTGGTGACGCAGCGGGGCAATCAAAACCAACTACGGCAGGAGGAATTTATTCATGTGGAATGGGTGGAATTTTTGCTGGTAATGCAGTTACAAAATATTTTGAGACTGGGATGGTTTCTGAACTTGAACATTACCAAAAATTATGGCATAAAAAATTTGGTAAGGAATTTGAAAAACAACGCCTTGCTAGAAAGATTCTGGAAAGAATTGACAATAATACAATCGATAAGATTTTTGACACAATTACTCCTGAGATCTTATCTGAAATTTCAGATAAGGATGATTTTGATTTCCATGCAGTATCCATTGTAAAATTACTTGGGATACAAAAGTCACTGAATGTCACTCAAAATATCATGCGTGCAGAGATCAAACGCTTGTTAATGCGTTAGTTGTCTATGACGGTAAGCAAGGTATAAATGAGAATATCGGAGATATTTTTCAGAATGTCATCAAGTATTGAGTTACCAGTTTGCAGTTGCTGTCACAGACATATCATGCCAAATGATAAATGCGTGAAATTTAATTGCCCAAACTGTGATAATAAAAAGATTATTTGGAGATGTGAAAGTTGCAGGGAATCGGTAAGAAGTTATACATGCCCATCATGTAATTTTCAGGGGCCTTAAAAATGGCACAATTACTTCTGATTACAAAAATTCTTCCTACTGGGACAGAAATTGATTTGGACAATTTGGCAGAATCAATAAAAAACACACTAAAAGATGATATTCAGCTTAAAAAATTCCAAAAACTTCCACTTGCTTTTGGTCTGTATTACCTCAATGCTGAATTTATTTTAGATGATAAAGAAGGTCAGATGGATTCATTAGAAAATACAGTACGAAAAGTAGATGGAGTAAGTCAGTTTGAAGTACTAAATATGAGTAGAATGTCAGTTGACATGAAATAGGTGATTTGTTGCCACAAAAAGATACACAGCCACTGCAAATGCGAATAGGAGAAGCAAAACAAAGAGATGTTGGTAAGAAAAGAGCTAGAATTGGTCCTGAAGCAATGGACTATCTACATGTTGCACCTGGTGATATTATTGAGATAAAAGGAAAAAGAACGAGCAGTGCTGTTGTTTGGCCAGCTAATGAAGATGAAAAAAACCCTGATTGCGTCAATATCGATGGTCAAACTAGAAAGAACGTTGGGCTGACACTTGATGACATAGTTGAAGTTCAAAAAGTTGAAGTAAAAACCGCCAAAACTGTCGTACTTATGCCAATAAATGACGTTGTGACTATTGATAAGGAGTTCACTGATTTTGTAAAAAATAGATTGAAGGGTCTACCATTAACTAGTGGTGATGAGATTTCAGTAATGATTTTGGGAAACTCGATGGATTTTAAGATCAGTAAGATCTCACCAAAACGAGTTGTTAAAATTGATCGTCTCTCCAATCTAAAAATACTTTCTGAGGCGGCAACTGACAAAAAAAATAGAATCACATATGAAGAAATTGGTGGGCTGGGAGTTGAGATAACCGCAATGCGTGAAATTGTCGAACTACCGCTGAGGCATCCAGAACTTTTTGCCAGGCTTGGAGTAGAACCACATAGCGGAGTTTTGCTCTACGGACCGCCTGGATGTGGAAAGACACTCCTTGCTAAGGTTATTGCAAGTGAATCAGATGCCAACATGTATTTAATTAACGGTCCTGAAATCATGAACAAGTATTATGGGGAAACTGAAGCTAGACTTCGAGAGATTTTCAAGGAAGCAAAAGACAACTCACCCAGTATAATCTTCATTGATGAAATTGATGCAATTGCTCCAAAGAGAGAAGAAGCTTATGGCGATGTTGAAAAACGAGTAGTAGCCCAGCTTTTAGCACTAATGGATGGATTGACTGAAAGAGGAAATGTTATCGTACTTGGAGCATCTAATCGTCCTGACAGTGTAGATCCTGCGTTAAGAAGACCGGGTAGGTTTGACAGAGAAATGGAAATTTCAGTTCCTAACGCAGATGGAAGATTGGAGATTTTACATATACATACACGTGGAATGCCACTTTCGGATGATATAGATTTGAAAAATCTTGCATCCGAGCTTCATGGGTATACTGGTGCAGATATTAAATCTCTGTGTAGGGAGAGCGCCATAAAAGCAATACGACGTTATCTGCCCGAAATTGATCTTGAAAATGAGCGTATACCGTCTAAGATGTTACAATCGATGGAAATAAAATCACGTGACTTTTACGATGCAATGCATGATGTTGTACCAACAGCTATGCGTGAGTTTTATGTTGAACGAGCAAAAGTTTGGTGGAAAGATGTGGGTGGTTTAGACTATGCAAAAAAAACGTTAGAGGACAACATGATCACATCTGTCAATGACCCTAGCAAATTTACTAAGATGGGAATAAAACCACCTAAGGGTGTGTTGCTTTACGGACCGCCTGGATGTGGAAAGACCATTCTTGCTAGAGCACTAGCAGCTGAATGTGGTGCAAACATGATTTTGGTCAGGGGTCCGGAAATATTATCAAAGTGGGTTGGTGAATCCGAAAAAGCAATTAGAGAAATTTTCAGGAAAGCAAAGACATCTGCACCATGTGTAATCATTTTTGATGAATTAGATTCTCTGGCAAAATCAAGAACATCAGAAGAAGGAAACCGTGGGGAAACAATACTTAGTCAAATGTTAACTGAGATGGAAGAAGGTGGTACATCTAGGATCATAATTGTTGGAATTACAAATAGACCAGATCTGATTGATAATTCTATGCTTCGTACTGGCAGGCTTGATATTGTTTTATTTATTCAACCACCGGACGAGAAAGGTAGATTGGAGATAATAAAAATATTAACTGAAAAGATGCCGCTTACTAGTGATGTTGATCTGGATGAGATTGCTGTTTCTACGCAAAACTATACTGGTGCTGACCTGGCATCTCTATGCAGAGAGGCAGTTGTAAATGCAATGCAGAATAATTCTAAAAAAATTAACAGCAATGACTTTGCGTTAGCACTAAAGAAGGTTAAACCATCTATCACTAAGCAAATAGACCAATGGTATACATCGATAAAAGATGAGGTATCAAACATAATTCCCAAGTCTACAGATGAGACTTTTTATAGATGATGAATAATGCAATACAAAAATTTAGTATTTGAAAAGGTAAAAGAATCAGGCTCTATCACTGACACATCCCTAACTAAAAGTCTTACAAAAGATGGCTATCTTTTACACGAAGATGTAATTAACAAAACATTGCTTGATCTGGAAATTATGGGATTAATCAATGTCACTTGGCTGAATAAAAATACGCGTAGAATAGAGATTGTTTCTAACAAAAATGAAGAGGACGATGTTGAGTTGGAAAATAAAAAATCATTAGAAAATGATTATGAATCAAGTTTTCCTGCTACAAAAAGCAATATTTAACTAAACCTAAAGTGGAAAGCTGCATCCAAAGCAATTCCTATAAAGATTATCGTTAGATATGGTGCAGTCACCTTGTATGCCTTCCACGCAAAATCTGATGT
>DTTB01000126.1 GCA_012964965.1 Candidatus Nitrosopelagicus sp. | reverse complement strand
GGATGTGGAATTGGTCTTGAAAGATTAATGATGGCGCTTACAGGCATAGAAAACATTCGTGACACAACATTTTATCCTAGAGATGTTGATAGATTAACACCATAGGTGAAAAGCTTGGTTACCGAAGAAGAGATTTCTGATGTTGCAAAATTAATGAAAATTGATCTTGAAGACCATAGTGATCATGTTAAAAGAGTACAAAAAATGCTTGAATATTTTGATATTCTAGATAATGCAAATGTTGAATCTGAAGAAATCACTGTTCAAGAAACTGATTTAGATAAACTAAGAGATGATAAACATAACCCATATGACAAAAATTTATTAAAATTTCTGAAGAGTTATCAAGGAAAATATGTAAAGGCTCCAAAGCTGAATTAAGTTGGATTTAGGAATATCTGCATTAAATTATATAAACAGTATAAAGAATGCTGAATTTACTGTAGAAGAATTTACTTTAAAATCACTTGAGCAAATCAGTCAGGTCGATGACAAACTTCATGCATTCTTACGAGTGAATGATCTAGCAATAAAAAATGCACGAGAGATTGATACTAAAATAAAATCGAATCAGAATGTTGGGAAATGTTATGGAATGCCTGTATCTATTAAAGATAATATCTGTATAGAAGGCTCAAAAACTACATGTGCATCAAAAGTTTTGGAAAATTTTATTGCACCATATACCTCTACCGTAATCAGTAAACTAAATTCTGAAGATGCAATAATAATCGGGAAAACAAATCTTGATGAGTTTGCAATGGGTCTTAGCACAGAATTTAGTGCATATGGACCTAGTAGAAATCCATGGAATACAGATTATGTTCCAGGCGGTTCGTCTGGTGGAAGCGGAGTATCAGTTTCTGCAAATGAATGCATTGCATCATTAGGTTCAGATACAGGTGGTTCAATTAGAAACCCAGCAAGCTTTTGCTCTGTGGTTGGATTAAAACCAACATACGGGCTAGTAAGCCGCTATGGTCTTGTTTCGTATGCTAATAGCATTGAACAAATTGGACCCATGACAAAAACTGTAAAAGATTCTGCATTCTTATTAAACATAATTTCTGGCATTGATTCTAATGATAACACTACGATAGATAACAAAAACCAAGATTATCTGAATAATATCGATGTTGGAATAGATGGAAAAAAAATTGGGATAGTGACAGAAATGACAAATCCTGATGGGCTTAGTACTGATGTACTAGATGCAACCAATGACGCGATTAAAACATTTGAAAAGCTTGGAGCAAATTGTGAGCAGATATCATTAGAAATGGTTCGTTATGCGGTTGCTGCGTATTATACTATAACATCAACAGAAGCGGGAAGTAATCTCGCAAGATACGACAACATAAGATATGGATATGAATTCGATTCATCAGGGTTTGAATTTAATTCATACATATCACAAGCGAGAAGCAAATTTGGTCCTGAAGTTATAAGAAGAATGATCCTTGGTGGCTTTGTACCATCTGCTGGGCATGCGGGAAAATATTTTTCAAAGGCATTAAAGGTGAAATCTAAACTGATTGCTGAAATAAAACACGTATTTGAAAAATTTGATTATCTAATCTCACCTACAGTTCCTATACAGCCATTCAAATTCGGTGAAAAAATTAATGATCCTGTATCATTTATGATGGTTGATTTTAATACGGTTACCGCTAATCTTACTGGAATTCCAGCAATATCAGTACCATACAAAATTACAAACGGATTACCTATTG
>DTTB01000125.1 GCA_012964965.1 Candidatus Nitrosopelagicus sp. | reverse complement strand
TACATGTGGAGGTTAAAAAGAAAAGAGCGGACCAGTTTATCAAAAAACTTGTTTCGCTTATTCCTAGAGAGACAATGAGCGAACTGTTAACAAATATTGAAGAGCGAATTTTTGAATCATCTATGTATATACGATTTTCAAAGCAAAGCCTTGTAAAAAAAATTCTGGCACTTGAAGAGAAGGATCCTATTAGATTTACGATTTACACACCAACATATGTAAAAAAAGAGATACCAGACACTTACAGAAAATTACTAAACCAAAATAATGATTAAACTAGAAGATGCTTTTAGTATTATTTTAAATAAAGTTACAAGAGTTTAAAATCATGAATACTGATTATGACGTAATTGTAGCAGGTGGAGGTCTGACTGGGACAGTTGCAGCTCAAGCGATCTCATATTATTCTAATCAAAATTTATCCATTCTTTCAATTGACAGAAATCCGGAAATGTTCCCTGGACGAAAATCAAATCCTGGTTGGACATGTGGTGATGCTTGTTCAAAGGAAGCAGTTGATTTCATGACAGAGAGGATAAAAGTTCCCTGGACATCTCCAGAAATTGAGCATGATGTAAAAGGAGTTATGGCATTCTCACCGGATAAAGAAACTGCAATTCCTTTTGATGGTGATGGCTACATGCTCAATCGTCAAAAACTACCAGAAATTCAAAACGCAAGAACAAAAAAGATGGGAGTTAACTTTGATTTTGAAATTAATCTTACAGGTCTAATCTATGATGGACCACAGGTGACAGGTGTTCAAGGCATAAATAATAAAACAAAACAGCCATACAAAAAAACAGCAAAGGTTGTAGTGGACGCAACAGGAGTCACTTCAATGCTTAGAAACCAACTTGAAAACTCCACAAAAATTGAGAAAAAAATAGACAGGCGTGATCTAGAATCAACTGGTAGACACATTATGTATTTTGACAAGGGCGAGGAAGATCTAACGGAGTTTGATCCAGATTACTGTATCATTCACCTAGATCAAGACATTGCACCTGGAGGATATGGATGGGTCTTTCCAAAAGCTGACAACAAAGTAAACATCGGATTAGGTGTTGAAAAATCAATTTTAGACCAGAGAAACAAAAGACTTGGAAAAAAAGATAACGTTGCATCGTTGATGGAGGAATATCTGCAAAGAAACAAGGCAATTAAGAATGCAAAACTGTCGCAAGATCCAGAAGATATTCACAATAACACTGGAGTATTCCAAGTTTCTGTAAGAAGACAAAATGACTGTATGGTTTCCGGAGGTTACATATTAGTTGGAGATTCTGCATGGATGCCAAAACCAATTGATGCAGGAGGAATTGGTCCAGCCTTAATTGCAGGTACAATTCTTGGTAAAAATGTTGTAGATGCAATTGAGGCAAACGATGTCACAGAAAAAGGATTGTGGCAGTATAATCTTGACTTTATTGAAGAATATGGTTACAAGACTGCTGGACTAGAACTTTTCAGAAGACTGGTACAGACGTTAACTAATGAACAGATTAGCTACGGCATGAAACACTTTTTGGGAAATGTTGACGTTGAAGCTATTAGCAAAGGTGAGCATCCAGATTTTTCAGGACTTACCAAACTAGGAATGATCATACGTGGTGCTATGAACAAGACAGTTGCTAGCGGACTAAAATACACATCAGAACAAAACCAGTGGTTGGTTAAACATTATAGAAACTATCCCAAGGAACCTAGTGGATTTGAAGAATGGAACAAGTCACTTCT
>DTTB01000124.1 GCA_012964965.1 Candidatus Nitrosopelagicus sp. | reverse complement strand
TATAAGGAATTTTTTAGAATCACAGCCATAGATGAAACCAAATTGATGGAAGGAATGACAATATTAGATACCGTATTGAAGAGTAATCAATGAGTCACGCCAAGAGAATTTCAGTTATTGGCGCAGGGGGAAGAATGGGTAGGTGGTTTGCGAATTATTTCCACCAGATTGGTTTTGAGATTAAAGGTTATGATATAGAAAATGAGTTGAAAGATAAATTCATCGAGAAAGGAAATTCTCTTGTTGGCGCAATCTTAAACATTGATTATGTGATATTATGTACGCCTACAAAAAAAACGCCAGAAATCATTAGATTGATTTCTAAAGAAATGAAACGGGATTCGTATCTAATAGAAATATCTTCACAGAAATTAAAAACTTCTCAAGCACTTTTAAAAATGCCAGCAAAAATTAATCCTATCTGCATTCATCCAATGTTTGGTCCAGGTGCAAAAAAAATTAAAAATAATAATATGATTTTAGTTCCAATTAAAGATGTAAAAAAAGAACTGACCGTAGCTAAATCACTTTTTCAAGGTGCAAATTTTGTTACGATAGATGCTCCTGAGCATGATAAAAAAGTCGCAGTTATTCTTGGCTTGACTCATTTAATGAATATCGCTTTTGCAAAAATACTTGCAAAAGATGAAACAGTCTTGTTGACTGAGAAAATGGCAGGTACTACATTTAAAGCTCAGAAAATTATTTCTGAGAGCATACTTTCCGAATCGCCAGAGTTAATTGAAACGATAATATCAAATCCGGAAGTAAGAAGGTTTGGTGAAGAACTTTGGAAGGATATCGGAAGGCTTCTTACTGATTCTCAAGAAGGAAAGAGCGAGGAAATAATAAATTTTGTTAAAACAATTCAGGAAAAAATTTCAAAAAATGTTGATCTGAATAAATCTTACAAAAAATTATCTTCTATGATTAGCAAAATTGAGAAGTAGAAATTGTATTCTACTAGTATTGTAACATCTTTTATCACAAATGATCAGAAAATTCTACTATTGAAAAGAAGTAACCAAGTTAAAACTATGAAGTGCTTATGGGCTGGAATAAGTGGAATTATTGAGAAGGGTGATGAAACGCCTCTATCTAGAGCAAAAATTGAAATTTTTGAGGAAGTGGGAATTAAAGAAGAGGAACTCAAACTGTTGAAGTCAATTCAGCAACAAAGAATTGTCTCACCACAATACAAAAATCACGAGTGGAATATTTTTCCATTTTTATTTAGTACAAAAAATATGGAAATTAAACTTAATTGGGAAAATTCAGAATTCAAGTGGATAAAACCAACTGAGATTGTTAACTACAAAACTGTTCCAGATTTAGATAAAATATTATCCAATTTATTGTAATTTTTTATCTTCTGTTGCATATTTACGCTGCTTCGGCAGCATGATATAGACACATGCGCCACCACACATAGTACATGGAACATTGTTTCCAGGATGCTGACCGGTTCTACCATGAATTTTAGCAGCTTTTTCTGGATCAATTGATAAAGCAAGTTGTGCATCCCAGTCTAATGTTCTTCTTGCTTCAGTCATCTTCAAATCCCATTTGATTGATTTGTCCCTAAGCTTTACCAAATCACCAGCATGGGCAGCAATTCTATACGCAATTAGTCCCTCCTTAACTTCTTCAGGCGTTGGTAATGCCAAATGCTCAGATGGTGTTAGATAGCATAAAAGATCAACGCCAGCACTTGCCGAAACTGCAGCACCAATTGCGCTTGCGATATG
>DTTB01000123.1 GCA_012964965.1 Candidatus Nitrosopelagicus sp. | reverse complement strand
TCACACCGTCTGCAATTTTCCATGTAAGTTCTACCATTTTTTGGTTAACTGCTGCAAGATAAATTGGAATTCTATCTCTGGGAGGTTTGATAAGTAATGAAAAATTTTTCAGTGAAAAAATTTCTCCAGAATAATTTACCGTTTTACCACTAAGAATTAACCGTATAATCTCCACATATTCTTTCATTCGTTTAAGCGGTCTCTCAAATTTATCACCGTGAAAATCTTCAACCAGCGGTTGACTGCTTGTTCCTAGTCCTAAAACTAGACGTTTGTTTGAAATTGTATCAACAGTTGCTGCTCCCATCGCAATCAAGCTAGGACTTCGAGAATAGATATTGACTATAGACGAACCAATTTTTGAGAAACTATTTTCCCTACTTGCCATACTAAGCATTGAAAAATTCTCCATTCCCCATGTTTCTGGAATCCATACTGTATCAGGCTTGAATTCATTTAATTTTCTTGAACACGCTAGAACTTGCTCAACTGTTAACAATGAACCTAGGCTATATGACAAACGCATTTTGGTTCATCTTTTTGAAATAAATTTCATATATTTTTTTTGAATCATTTCCTTTGAGCATGTTTCAACATCCTTGTGAGAATCGATAGAGCGCCACAATACATTCTTGAATTTTATTGTGTTTAATGATTTTTTTTTGGCTAATTTTGGGAAAACTGTACCTTCTATACTACCCCTTGTAGGTAAAATTTTAGCAATGTTTGTATTTAGATGATAGATTCCCCCATTCATCCATGTATCTTTAACATCAGTTTTTTCATTGAATTGGAGAATTTTATTATTTTTAATTTTCATTGTTCCATAGTTTGTTCTCAATTCAATTGCAGCAATACTGTTTGGTTTAATCATCATTTTTTTCAAATTAATGTTTGTAATTATGTCACCATTTAACACAATAAATGAATCACCAACAATATTCTTAATCGCTTTTTTAATTGCACCTCCAGTGCCAAGTGGTGATGTCTCAACCGAATATTCTATGTTGCAGCCAAAATTCTTTTTTTTCTTAATGTAGTTCTCAATCTTTTTCCCCTTATAGCCACTACAGATGATAATATCTTTAATTCCAAATTTTTTCAGATAATTAATTTTCCATTCAATTAATGGCTTCCCATTGATTTTGATCAGTGGTTTTGGGATAGTATCTGTAACTGGACGTAGTCTCTTACCACGTCCGCCTGATAATATCATGGCTTTCATAAAAAAAGTGAACTGTAAACTGCATTAAAAGGATTGAACTACTATCAAGCCTGTTTTTAAATCCTGTAAGATAAAAAAATGCTTCTTAATTCGGCAATACTCATCATCAATAATCAGAGCAAATCGTCTCAATCATCAGCACTGAAAAATGTTCTATAATCAATATAAAGACGTAGTCTAAAAGGATATTACTATTTTATTCAGTCAGGTAGTAATGTAGTTCCGTATAACAGTCTGAACAATAGTCCTGATCATTCGTATGTTCACAATTATACACTTTAGGAACTTTGTTTTTGCATTTTTCACAAACTGACATGTCTAAGATTTTTTTATCTTTAATACGCCAAGACCCATTTGAATTCCACCAACTATTAGTAACGGAGCTGTTTCCATGAGTGGATTTCTAGCTGTTTCATCTGCTTCAGAAAGATCAGCCATGCCAATCACTGTTACAGCACCAATTATGATTAGAATGCCTGCAACTAGTATCATTCCACCAAGTCCCTTGGACGAATCATTTCGTG
>DTTB01000122.1 GCA_012964965.1 Candidatus Nitrosopelagicus sp. | reverse complement strand
TTTTGTTCCACTTCTTTCGTTTCTTCAGTTTCTGGCTTTAATGTTTCTTCCAGTTCAAATTCAGGAACTATTTTTTCTTTGTTTGCAATTCTAATTCTGATTCCAATTAATCCCATCTTTGTTTTTACGTGAACAATATCTTCAGAAACTACGTTTTGTGCATAGTTACCAGCTCTTGGAAGAATACCTTGTACATGTTTTTCAAAAGCGGAACGATCACCACGTAATTTTCCAGAAATTGTTATTTGAACACCCATTGCACCAGCTTCCATTATATTATTCATTGTCCACATAGTCGCTCTTCTAAATGCGGTTCCACGTTCAATATGTGATGCCATTCTGTTGCACATTACACTTGGTGATAATTCTGCTTTTTGAATCTCTTCAACTGAAATTTGAGGATCTTTGAACCCAAAGTCTGACTCAACTTTTTCTGTCAGCTGTTTAATACCTGATCCTTTTCTGCCTATAACAATTCCTGGTCTAGTAACATAAAGTGTAATTTTTGTTCCAGAAGGAGTTTTTGAAACTTCTACTTTATGAAATCCAGCCTCTTTAATCTCTTCTCGAAGAAAATCATTAAGAAGCATCATATTATAATTATCCTTGATTACATTTTTTAGTTGCGTCATTTGTTATGCCTCTTGTGCAACAATCTCTACATGAGTCATCGCATCATTTTTAGCTGTAGATCTACCCATTGCTCGTGGTGTATTTCGTTTGAGCAGTCTGCCCTTATGTACAGTTGCATTGATTATTTTGAGTCTATCCAAATCCATTCCTTTGTATTCTGCATTTGATTCTAAATTATCTAATAATTTTAAAATCTCTGTTGCAGCTTTTTGTGGATATCTGCCTGACATTGTTCCAGGGTCAGATCTATGCCCCACTTGGTTCTTATATCTTCCAAACGGAATACTTCGTTTAAAATTTGTTACATCAAGCAGATAGTCTCTAGCTTTTTCAAGTGATAATCCCTTTATGGCAGTAGCTATTTCTCTAGCATGTTTGTGAGAAATTGTTTTTTCTCTTATTGCAGCACGAACATGTTTAGTCGCATCAAAATTTTGAAATGCAAAATAACGTTTAGGCATATTTCTCACTTTAATGGTACATACAAGCTAGATCTTGATGCTCCTACTCCTGGCGCGCCATGACTTACACGTTTATTTGTAATCACATATTCTCCTAAATAATGTCCAACCATTTCCGTAGTTATAGTTACAGGAACAAATTCTTTACCTGAATAAACATTTACAGTTACACCTACCATATATGGCAAAACAAGTAAATCACGAAGATGGGTGTTAATGACAGTCTTTAGTTTGCCCGCTTTTGTGGCTTTAATCTCTTCAATCAATTTTCTTTTACCATCGTTTATTCCTCTGGTTAATGATCTTCTGGCACGTGCAGGAAATAATTTAAGCAATTTTTCTAATGGTACTTCTTCTAATTCTTTTTGCGATAACCCACGGTACGTAAATTGTTTAACCAACCATTTTCACCATTTTTCTGTTAAAGACGTTTTTTGGTCCATATTATAGCATTCCTATTTTGGTTGCCAAGTCTCTTGCAATATCAACAGTTTCAAATTCCACAAATGCTTTTTTGCCATAAATTGTTCTTGATGTATTAACTGTTATAGCTTTTTGTTCATAAAGAGTATTTATTGCATCTTTTATTGCCAATTTTGTAGCTGTTTTTTCTACAATGAAGCAAATTTTTTTTTCAGTTTCTACTAACTCAAATGTT
>DTTB01000121.1 GCA_012964965.1 Candidatus Nitrosopelagicus sp. | reverse complement strand
GATTCAAGTGTTGCAAAAAATGCAATCATTGATATTCAAAAATCAATGAAGCAAATTGGTTGCAATAAATTACTGCTTTATCCATATGCACATTTAAGCTCTAATCTTGCATCACCTGGCACTGGTCTTAAAATTTTAAAAGAAATGCAAGAATCATCTACTGGAATTGAAACAACGCATGCACCATTTGGATGGACAAAAGCTTTTAGTATTCAAGTTAAAGGACACCCACTTGCAGAAAGTTCCAAAGTTTTTTCTAAGGATTCAACTAAAGAAAAAACATCTACAGCATTAGAATCTGAATCCAAGATCAAATCATATTGGTACATAATGACACCTGACGGTAAAATGGAGGAGATTGAAAAATTCAATTTCTCTAATCATAAACAGCTAGAAATACTTGCAAAGTATGAATCTGCAAAAAAAAGAAGTGTTGATGAGCCTCCACCACATGTAAACCTGATGAAAAAACTTGCAATTGCTGATTATGAACCTGCATCTGATTCAGGAAATATGAGATTTTATCCTAATGGACGTCTAATTAAATCTCAAATTGAGCAGTATGTTACAGATAAAATTCGTGATTATGGTGGTATTGAAGTTGAAACTCCAATCATGTATGATTCACATCATCCAAGTATGGAAAGTTACTTTAACAGATTTCCTGCTAGGCAATACAGTATAGATTCAGAAGGCAAACATCTTTTCTTAAGATTTGCAGCATGTTTTGGACAATTTTTAATGGCAAGTGACTTTCAAATGTCATACAAAAATCTACCATACAAACTCTATGAACTCACTCGTTATAGTTTTAGAAGGGAACAATCCGGTGAACTTGTTGGTCTAAGAAGGTTAAGGGCATTCACCATGCCCGACTGTCATGCATTCTGTAAAGATATGTCACAGGCCATCGATGAATTTAGAAAAAGATTTGATCTTTCTCGTGAAGTTTTGTCAGGATTAGGAATTGAAGAAAATGATTATGAAATGGGTATCAGATTTACTGAGAGTTTTTACAATGAAAATAAAGAGTTAGTCAAACAGATGGTTTCAAAAGTAGGTAAACCAGTTTTAGTTGAAATGTGGAAAGAGAAATTCTTTTACTTCGTACTAAAATGGGAATTTAACTTCATTGATAATTTAGGTAAGGCTAGCGCATTATCAACTGATCAAATAGATGTTGAAAACGGTAAACGTTACGGAATTACATTTACCGATGAAAAAAATGAGCAGCAACATCCAATCATTTTACATAACTCTCCATCTGGCGCAGTAGAACGTGTGATTTACGCATTATTAGAAAAGTTTGCTAAACAAGTAAAAGATGGTAAAAGACCACAATTCCCACTTTGGTTGGCACCTATACAAGTAAGACTAATTCCTCTCAAAGATGATTTTCTAGAATTTGCTAGTAATCTTGCTGGCAAGTTAACTGAGCAAAATATACGAGTTGATATTGATGATAGAAATGATACAATCAGTAAAAGAATTAGAGATGCCGAAAAAGAATGGATTAACTATGTGCTAGTCATTGGAGAAAAAGAAATGAATTCACCTAGTTTGAGTGTTCGTGATAGAACAACTGGCGACGTGCGTCAACTTTCTACTGAGAACTTTGTAAAGGAGATTCAAGATGCAACAAGAGGTAAACCAATTTCAAAATTAAACTCACCAATATTGTTATCACAAAGACCACAGATAATGGTGTAATAAAATGAGTTTTCTGGATCTTCACATGACAAAATCACCATTA
>DTTB01000120.1 GCA_012964965.1 Candidatus Nitrosopelagicus sp. | reverse complement strand
GTAAAAAAATTGGCAAATTAGTCGGCATTATGCATAAAAATGGAATTGCGCATGGCGATTTGACAACCTCAAATTTTATTGAATCTGGTAATAATATTTTCATAATTGACTTTGGTCTTGCAAATAGGACTATCAAATCTGATGATCATGCGATTGATCTAAGGTTATTCAAAGAAATTCTTAACAGCGCACACGCGGACATTTTTGAAAGAGCATGGTCTAATTTCTTATCTGGTTACAAGTCATCGATTGGCAAGGAACGTTTTGCAAAGATTACAAATAAAGTCATGATAATTGAAAGTCGTGGGAGATATGCCAGAGTCGTATGATGTGCTTTTTGTTTCATCAAATGAGGAAAAATATAATGAGGCAAAAAAAATTTTAGCAGAATTTGGAATAAAATTGGAATTTTTCCAAACAGAGTTAGTAGAAATTCAGGACGATTCGTTAGCAAAAATAGCGGTGCAGAAGGCATTGAATGCATATGACAAATGCAAAAAACCAGTTGTAATTGAGGATGATGGTCTTTTCATTGAGTCATTGTCTGGTTTTCCAGGTCCATATTCATCTTACATTTTCAACACAATTGGAAATAATGGAATTTTAAAGCTGATAGGAGATAATAGAGATGCACAATTTGTAGCAGTAATTGCTTTCTGTGATTCTAGTAATGAACCTACATTGTTTGTATCTACTGTGACAGGAACAATTTCGAAAAATATTCAAGATGGAGGTTGGGGTTATGATCCAATCTTTATCCCAAAAACACAAAACAAGACTTATGCAGAATTAGCTAACAAAAACAAGCTTTCTCATAGGTATGAATCTCTGAAAAAATTTGCCGCTTGGTTCAACAGTAAGCGGGAATGAAACGATCTATGAATCGTTTTTTATTTTGTAATATCACTATTCTTGATATTTCACTTTCATCCATAACTGTAAAGGTGTTATTTTCTTGAACTAATTTATTTGCAAAAGATCTAACTTCATCCATTTCAAGCATATCTGTATATTCAAGCCTGTTGATTGATCTTCCAATATGCATGTATGATTTTATCTCCACAAAATGTGCATTTGATTGTCGCAACAGTGATGTAAATGCAGGAATCATCTCTTTGTCATCATTATAACCTCTAATCAAAGTAATTCTAAGAACTGTTCTGGTATCAAGAGTTGATAACATCTTAAGAGTTCTATTCCATCTTTCCCAAGAATCATCATATCGGGGTCTATTGATTTTCAAAAAGGATTGGTAATCTGCTGCATTGGTTGAAAGATAAAGCTGAGTTGGGAGAGCATTTTCATCTTGAAGTTTCTGTATCATGTCTGGTTCCTGACCATTTGTAACCAAAAAAATTGATTTTGTTGCTTCAAGGGATTTCAAATATTTGATAAGTTCTGGTAATTTTGGATACATCGTTGGTTCCCCAGATAGTGAAATTGCATAATGATTTGGAAGTAATGATTCATCTAATTTCTTTTTGTCTTGATTAGGATCACCATAATGTCCCATAATCAATTTTTTTCTTTCTGCCATCAACTTGGTCATAATGTCTTCTGGTTCAGCAACATTTTGTGGTTTCATCTCCATGGAATCATAAAATTCCATTGGTCTCCAACAGTATATGCACCTGTTCTCACAATACATTCCAGCTGGAGAAAATTCCATACAACTATGCGTGCTAATTCCATAAAACTTGTGTTTGTAGCACGTCCCTTCGCCTCTAAATGATTTTTTTGTCCAATGGCATAACCCCACAGTGGAAT
>DTTB01000119.1 GCA_012964965.1 Candidatus Nitrosopelagicus sp. | reverse complement strand
AATAAATTTGTGATCTGAAATTAATTCATTGGCTTCTTGTAATGAAACTATGTCAGCATTGGCTCCAATTTTTTTTGCGAACTCGGCTAATTTGTTTGCATTTTCCATAGTTCTATTTACAATTGTAATTTTACCCGCTTTTTCTTTAACCATAGCTGTTACGATTGCTCTTGCAGCTCCACCCGCACCCAAAAGCATTACTTGGGAATCCTTTATTGTTAGATTTCTTTTTTTTATAGGATCTAGAAATCCTATCATGTCTGTGTTATAGCCCTTAAGCCTTCCATTATCATTTGAAACAGTGTTTACTGCTCCAATTACTTTGCATGTTGTGTCCATCTCATCCAAAAACTTCATCATTTCAATTTTATGAGGAATTGTGACATTAAATCCAGCAATTTTTATTGCCTTTAGCGCATCTATTCCCGCAGATAGCTCTCCAGCAGGTATTTTGTATGCAATGTAGGTATGGTCTAATTCTAAGTGGCGAAAGGCAGCATTGTGTATATTTGGAGATAGAGAATGATCTATTGGATCTCCTATCACGGCATATGTGCTAGTCATCTACTTTCTTATTGTAAAGATTGATTTAACCTCATCCAAGCTAAATTGTCCCGGCGCGATTGGTTTACCCAATGACACATACGTATATGGACTCCCCAAAAGTAGGCAAAGTAAACGTGACATCTTTCCAAAATTTCCCATTGAAAACGCAATCAGTTTTACATTCTTACTGTTATTGTATAATGACAATATTCGTGATCCATCGTTAATTGATTTTGCCATTGTAACTATTTTGATATTATTTGAAAATTTTTTCATTTCTAATAATTTCTTTTTCAAGATAGAAATATCAGGTGTTTGTTTGAAATTATGCCAAGAAACAAGAGTGCGGGTACCAGTACTTTTCAGGTAACGCTGTAGGTTCTTATTTTTTCTTAGTGTGTCATATTCTATATCAAGCAAAAAGGGATCATACTCAGCAATTAACTTGATAATAGAAACCCTATTTTTTTCACTACCAGAAAATTTTCCGCCCTCACGAATTGGTCTCAACGTACTAACACATCTTCTCAAATCTTTCCTGATTAGATGTAATACCTCAGGCACTGAGTTTGGGTTTAAAAAATCAAATCTGATTTCAGCATAATCTGATTTTTTTAATGCTTTTGTAAGTGTCTGTTTTAGTTTTTTTGGAGTTTTTTCAGCAATACTAACACATGTCTTGTATGTCATTTTTCCTATTTCTCTAAAATATATTCATCAGATACTTCCATTCCAAAATGTCTTCCAGTCGCTGCCTTTGAATGTACTATCACTGAATCACCTTTTTTTAGATGTGTCACGGACACCAATTGTCCATTAGGTTTTACAAAACGAATCGTCTCCGCATCTTGAGCTATAATACCACCTATTTCATCCCCAACTTTGGCTTTAATCATAAGCATTGGTCTTTTTTCTATTTTGCATCTGCCTATTACAGCACGTCTTGCCTTTCCTTTAGAATCAAGTACTAGTATCTCCACACCAGTTTCTAATTCAGATAGATATTTTGTAGTACCATCAGGTGCTAGAGTGTAGCAATGTACTGCACCAGCATTAACTCTAAATGGTCTGGGTGAAGTAAATGAAGAACCAACTGACTCGTTATGAACTAAAAACAAAAAGTTTGCTCTATTTCCAATCAACATACCTTCACCTCTATTCAGCATGGATGCCGTGTCAACACACACTCTTTCGCCGTCGCCAACTTCTTGAATCTCTATTA
>DTTB01000118.1 GCA_012964965.1 Candidatus Nitrosopelagicus sp. | reverse complement strand
ATTTTATTTGCAATGAAACTAATGTGGACAAGGTATCAATTCAGGGTTATTGTACAGGCGGAACATTAGCAGCTGTATATTCATCACTTCATCCAGAACGAGTCAAAAATTTAATCGCAACTGCACCAGTAATTGATGGCTGGAAGGATACTACAGTAGTGAGTAATATTGCAAAATATTTTGATGTTGACAAATTAGTGGATACGATAGGAAACATGCCACCAGAATTCATCTATTACTGCTTTTCAATTTTAAAGCCATTTGAGCAAGGTGTTGAAAAATATATAAAATTTTTGGATAATATTGATGATGAAAAATTTGTTGAGAGATTTCTTAAAATTGAAAAATGGGCAGGTGAAACTCCGCCTATTCCTGGTGAGCTATTCAAACAGTGGATAAAAGGCATTTATCAAGATAATTTGTTAATACAAAATAAGATGTATGTCAAGAATGAGTTGGTTTCATTAAAGAATATAGATATGCCTGTTTTTACTCAGGTTGCTGTTGGTGATCATTTAGTTTCTCCAGAATGTAGCATGCCATTACATTATGCAGTATCAAGTACTGACAAGATATTGAAATTATATCCTACAGGGCATGTTGGAATGATAGCTAGTTCATTCAGTCAAAAAACTGTCTTACCAGAGCTTGGTAAGTGGCTTAAAGAAAGGTCATAAAAAAAAGAAAAACATTCACACTAGTATTTTGGTGTGAATGCGGTTACCCAAGATTGCAATACACCTTTGTTAAGATCAGCAAAAGCCTTTGCATTCTCGTTGAAGGTCTTGATATTCTGTCTGGTAGCATCGATTGTTGCTAATGCTATCTTGTTTTGAACATCTTGAACCTTACTAATCTGTTCATTTGTTTTGTTTACAACGTTTTCTGTTGCTTCTGGAAGAGCAGTGTTGATTCCTGTCTTGTTTGCAAATTCTCTCTGCAAAGCAATGGTTGAATCTACAATGTTCTGATATGCTTCAGTGTATTCTTGCTGTAAGCTTGTAACAGATGTTTGATAGTTTGGGAATGATTTCTCAGCAGATTTAACCTGTTCTTGGACAGTTTCTTCTACAGTTGAGAAAACGTCATTCTTGACTGTTTTGTTTGATTCGTTACTCATGGTTTGTTATAACTGGTATCACTATATATATCTAGTGGTAATAAAAACCATTTATTACCATTTACTACCATTTCAATTATTCTTAGGATTGACTGGAATAACAATAACTTGTACTAAATCGCCTTCATTCATACTAAGAGCCTGCCTTTCTGCCTCAGGAATTGAAATCCTCCCATTGCTGCCAACACTAGTCTTGAAAGCACCCCATGAGAGAAAGTTTGGCATCATATTTTGCAGATTGAAGGGATTTTGAAAATTTGTCTGAAACGGATTCACATTATTCGTGAAATCAGACTGCATCTTAGATGTATTTTCTAGCCATTGCTTGAATAATTCAGCTGGATCGTATGGGTTTTTCTTTCCTTCCATTACCACTAGTGGGTTGATTACCTTATAAAATGATCG
The DNA here is from genome assembly GCA_012964965.1 of Candidatus Nitrosopelagicus sp. The sequence continues at coordinate 287 of DTTB01000118.1, read as the reverse complement.
TTAAGTAAGAAAATCTGACACAATTTGAAAGAATTCCTTTGGTTTTTCAACATACGGTACATGTCCACATCCTGTCATTTTGTAAAACCTGCAATCATTGATTCCTGATACAAAAGACTGTGCATATTCAATAGGAATTACAGGATCATTTTCGCCCCAAACAATTAATGTTGGAATTGTGATTAACTGTAATTTTTCAGTGGTTACCTTGGAATTACTCAATCCTAGAAGCGTTGACATAAAGGCCATTTTTGCATTTGGCAATTGCATCCTTTCTACGAATCCAG
>DTTB01000117.1 GCA_012964965.1 Candidatus Nitrosopelagicus sp. | reverse complement strand
CAGCTGAAGGTTTTGCACGTAATGGCTTCTCACAAGATATTATACTTAGATACGTACATGAAAGTGATCTACCAAAACTTTACTCTAGGCTACTTGAAGTGGGTTTAGCAAATTCAGGTTCACTGACTATGGCTTCGGCTGTTGGTTGTTCTGGCACCTCATCTTGTAATCTGGCTCTTACAAACTCTCATAGACTGGCAAAAGAGATTCAACGAAAATTCTTGGAGTTAAAACTAGATGAAGATGACGATTTAAGAGATGCGACAATAAAGATTAGTGGATGTCCCAATTCTTGTGGACAACATGAAATTGCCACTATTGGTTTTTTTGGTGGAGGTGCAAGGGTTGGCAAAGACATGTACCCTAACTATAGCATGTCCCTGGGTGGAAGATTTGATGATAAATCCATGCTTGGTGTTACATGTATCAGAGTACCCGTAAAACGTACCATACCTGTAATCTTAAAGATCATTGAACTCTATAAGAAAAATAAACAGTCTGATGATACTCTTTCTCGTTGGATTGACAGGATTGTACACGGTAATGAGTCATCGGAAATAAAATCTGTCAAGGATATGCAGAAAGTACTTTCACCATTAGTTGTTCCCCCATCAAAAGATGATGATCCAGACTTTTATGCTGATTATGGAAGTGATACCAGCTATCACACAGTTACGGGCAAAGGTGAATGTGCAGCTTGAGCAACGAAATAACACATCCAACTGTCGATGTAGACGCAATTAGGTCAAAAATCAACGATGATTCTGTAAGACTGATAGACGTAAGACGTGAAGAAGATTACAATCAGGAGCATATTCCTAATGCAGTGAACTTGCCACTTGCTAGTCTTTTGTCTGGTGACTCGCCAGAAAGTGCTGTTAAACTATTCGAAGAATTGGGAATCGCAGATGATACCAAAGTTGTTGTTTATGATGATACGTTTGGTGCTTTAGCATCAAGAGTGGCGTGGACTCTTCAATACATAGGACACAAAAATGTTGCACTGCTTGAAGTAACTTATTCACAATGGAAAGAACTTGGTCTTAAAACCAGCACAGAAAAACCAAATATCAAATCTACAAAACATTCACTTAACTTGAATCCTGATATTATGGCTACTGCCGAATATTTAGAAAACGCAAAGGAAAAAGATAATGTTGTTTTGATAGATAATAGGGAACGACTCAACTTTTTAGAACAGCACATTCCTGGTTCGATTAACATACCATATAGAACACTGGCAACAGATGGGAAAATTTTGAGGACAAAAGAAAGCATGAAAAATCTCTTGAAAAATAGAGGAATTCCGGAGGATGCTGAGATTATAACATATTGTGGTAGTGTTGGCACATTATCAGGTTTAGCATACTATGCTCTCAAATCCATAGGTATTCCAAACGTAAAGCTATACGTTAACTCATTTAAAGAATGGAAAAAACTTGAAAAGCCAATTGGTAAGCAGGAAAATGCAGCGTACTGGGATCTTTCAGCAGAATAATCTACAATTAATTTGTAGTTAAATCACTACGAAGTTTCTTAGTGACAGCCATTTCCATATTATCAAACATTGCCAACATTTTTTTCTGATTGTCTCGTAAAAAGTCAATCCCCTTGTCCTTTAATCTTATTTTGAATAGCCTAACTTCTCTATGTTCTTCTAAAAAGTCATCTATCATTTCTTGACCACATTTGGTTGGGTCAACGAACAGATTACAATACTCGATCGTCTTCTCCAATTCTTCCTCTTCAATTGAAGATTTGATCAATTGTATAGCTTCTGCAAGATTTTTGAGATTTTTTACTGGTTTTGGTAACGA
>DTTB01000116.1 GCA_012964965.1 Candidatus Nitrosopelagicus sp. | reverse complement strand
CTTTCAACATCTTTCGTGCTTGTGGAACCACATTCCAAGAATCACCAAGATCAACTACAACTAGATCAACTTCTGAATGTGGTAACTTTTTTGCCTTCTTAAAATCAAATTCATTCATTGTAACGTATTTTGACATTCCTGCTTTTTTGATATTTTTTTCAGCTATTTTCATAAATTTAGGTTCAACATCATATGTGTATACATGACCACGTGGCTTTACTATCCCAGCTAGAAATGATGTTAATGAACCACTTCCTGTTCCAATCTCAACAACTTTTTGGCCACTGGTAAGACCTGTTCTAGCAACTATGTATCCCAAATCTTTTGGATACACTATCTGAGTACCATGTTGTATCTTCATTACAAAATCGTGAATTGTTGGTTCAAAAAGATAGACATACTTGTCCTTGTTTGTAACAAGTCTAGAACCAAATTCTTTACCTATTGCATCACTATGCTTCATAACTCCGATGTGAGTATGAAGTTGCTCATTTTTTGAAATTTTAACCAGCCATTTTTTTGAATCATTATAAAAGAACAAGACATAGTTGTTCTGCTTTATTTTTGCCATAAGGTTAGATACTCAATTTGGTTATATGTAATAATCGGACGTCAAATTTAGTTAAGTAGATTTTCTGAGGCTAGAATCTATCTACATGCGCTGTGGCACCGTAATGCCTAACAAATCTAGAGCCTTCTCCAAAGTTAATCCGAATGATAATACTAAACATAATCTGGCATTAACCAATTCTGGTGTTTCAGCTTTCAAAACTTTAACATGTTCATAAAATGAGGAAAATGTAACGGCTAAACCATAACAATATTTGGCAATAACTTTTGGAGAATAATTTTTGGCCGCATCATTAACAAAAATCTCAAACATCCCAATCTGTTTGATGAGATTTAGATCATGTTGAGTATTCAGTTGATCAAATGATGCATTAAAATCTGGTTTTTTATCTGATTTTTCTAATATTCTCGCAGCTCTGACGCATGAATATTGTATGTAACTACAAGTATCTCCCTCAAGCTTTAGTGACGTATTGATATCAAAGGTTATAATTTTATCAAGATCAGGTTTAATCAATTCATATCTTATAGTTCCGATAGCAACGTCATGGGCTATCTCGTTGAGTGATGCATCATCTAGACTGCTATTCCTTTCTTTTGATTCAAGATAAATACGTTTTTCAAGTTTTTCTATGATTTCGTCTGCATTAATGTAAAGGCCTTTTCTACCTGACATCTGCACATCCTTACCATCGGTTTTATTGCCAAGAAGATTTGCAGTTTCAGCGCTTAACGTAACAGCCTCATAACCAAGATGAACATAAGAGCTCTCTGGCTTAAATTTTGACATTAGATTAGTTACTATTTTTTGAAGGTTAGTTTGTCTATTGTCGATAACTGTTATGACCTTATCAGCAGCAAAAGATAATCCTGTAAGCATGCTTTTACCCAATGTCGTTTCATGAAGACTACGATCTTGCTGTGAAGCATATTCAACATAATTGAACGGGTCATCTAAAATACCAAGTTTCCATGCTGCATATGGTATATCCTTTGCAACGTATGTCGCAACACCATTACTTCTAACAAGTATCTTATCATCTTCATTTTCAATTGGTAATATCCAACAACCTGAATTATCACCCTCATCCTCAAGGCGTACAAGATTTTCAGATTTCATCCTCTCGAATATTTTTTCCCATAGCTTTGAATGTAAGATTTGAGATTCAAAATTCAAACAATCGTATGAAGCACCAAGATTCCAAACTGTATCAAGCTGATCTTTTAAGACTTTTCTAGTTATTATTTTTCCAAATTTTGCGGTTTCAGATGTTGGATCCTCCAATTCCTTTAAAATTTCGCGTCGCCTAGATTCTAATTCTTTATCGCTTTCATATTTTGCAGTGGTTTTAACATAAACTGTATCGCCACAATAGTCAGCAAATTTTTCCCCAGCTAGAGGAGTTTCTGAAAACCCTCCAAATTTAAAACCCACAATTAAGTCTGCCACCTGAAGACCTGAATCATCAATATAGTTCAAAACCTTAACATCATAATTTACTTTTGAAAGAATTCTAGAAATTGCGTCTCCAATCACAACGTTTCTAAGATGACCAATGTGCAAAGCCTTGTTTGGATTAACGGATGTATGTTCAACTATAAGTTTAGAATTTTTCCCAATGTCAATATTACCATAATTTTCCTTCTGAGATTCTAGCAAAACGGCTTTATTGAATGAATGTGCATCAAGAAAAAAATTGAGGTAACCGCTTTGGTGAGCCTCTACTTTATCTATCTCCTTGCTTAGACTTGTGTCGTATGCACCCACAAATTCTTGAGCAATTTCTTTTGGTGTCTTTTTCAGACTTTGTGCTAACAAAAATGCTACATTGCACGTAATGTCACCAAAACCACTCCTAGATGGTTCTACAACAAAATTCACTTCACCATATCCCTTTTCCAAAATTATTTTTGAAATGTTTTCCCTCATGTGGTTTATGATGTTAAGAAGTACCATACTCCATCAACTTTCAGATAATATACTATCTAACCCTTCAAGAACACCTTCTCCTGATTTCTTGGTTGTAACAATTTTAGCTATTTTTTTTAGATTTTCAGTGGAATTTGAGACAGCAATACTATTTTTCACTATTTTAAACAGAGGAACGTCAGTTTCACTATCACCTATAGCAATCACATCCTCCAAATCTACACCGAGAATTTTTATCGCCTCTAAAAATCCAGAGCCTTTGTTAACACTTTTGGAATTTATGTGATAAGCATAGCCACTATCAGCTAAAACCACATTAAGATTCTCTATATCTATTATTTTTTGGGCTTTATCGATCTCAAAGGTTCGTTCTAACACAACCTCTGTCATTCTAGGAAAAACAGGTTTTTCTTTTATTTCTATATCTATTCTTGATTGAATAGTTGCAAGAGCGTGAATGCATTCACCCTTATTTCCAAGCATCTTATGTTGAATTTTATCACCAAAAGTTATGCAACCACCATTTTCACCGACAGCCAAATGTGTTAATCCGCCAAATATTGAAAGAAGATATCCCTCTACAGAAGATCTTCCAGTTACGAGAACAACATTATGACCCTCATCCTTCAAAGAGCGTAGTCTTGACAATGCCTCGAGATGAATTGTTCCCATACCATTCAAAGTGATTGTTCCATCAATATCAATTGCAAATGTCTTTTTTTTCAAGTAATATTTTTGAATCATAGCGCATAATAACTGAAACGCCAGCGGATAGATCATGGGTGTGCCTGAAAAGATTAAAGCCATTCAGGATGAGATTGCAAGAACACAGCTTAACAAGGCAACTGAACATCACATTGGACTGTTAAAGGCAAAAATTGCAAAACTGAAAAGAGAACAGGAAACAATTCAAATCAAAAAAAGTGCTAAAAAATCAGATGGATTTGATGTAAAAAGGAGTGGAGATGCAACGGTTGTTTTTATTGGACTTCCTAGTGTTGGAAAATCAACATTACTTAACAGGCTAACGGGCTCAAAATCGTCTGTAGGTGCATTTCTGTTTACTACCACGACAGTTGTTCCTGGAGTTTTAGAATACCGAGGTGCAAAAATTCAGATGCTTGATCTTCCGGGAATTATTAAGGGAGCGTCAAGTGGTAGGGGTCTTGGAAAAAGAATTTTGTCAGTAGCAAGAAGTGCTGATATTGTACTGTTAGTTCTTGATGTCTTTCAACCATATCACGAAGATGTTTTAACGAAGGAATTATCAAATATCGGTCTTAGATTAAATCAAAAGCCTCCCAATATAGTAATTGAAAAATCCACAACCGGTGGAATTGCAATTGCCCAGCAAGTTAAATTAAAAAAAATGTCAGAAAAACTTCTCAAAGATATTCTTAATGTTTATGGATATACAAGCGCAAGAGTTGTAATTCGTGAGGATATTGATTCTGAGCAATTAGTTGATCTCATTACGGGTAATAGAACATATACAAAATCAATTACGGTTTTAAATAAAATTGATTTAGTTAATGAAAAATTTCTTAAAAAAGCGTCAAAAAAGATTAAGAGTGAATTTATTCCAGTTTCCGCGGATGCGAATATCAATATTGAAGAATTAAGGGACCGAATATATGATGAGTTACAGTTTATCAGAATTTATATGCGCCCAAAGGGTGGTAAAACAGATTACAAAGAACCATTAATTATCAGGAATGGAAATTCTGTTTTAGACGTATGCAATAATTTACATAGAAAATTGCGTAAAGATTTTAGGTATGCGCTTGTTTGGGGTAAAAGTGTAAAATTCGGTGGGCAGAGGGTTGGATTAAATCATATACTGCAAGATGAGGATGTTTTAACCATCATAAAAACCAGATAAATATCAAAATTCAACTAAACATTTGGTTTGGAGGGGAACTTTGTTTTCCTTTAACTGATTTTTTTTCAACTGAAAATTTTTTGTTTTTTGGTATAATAGATAATTTGACTGAAGTGTTGATTGCATAATGTGGTGTGCCGTCAGGATTTGTAAAATTTATGGCGATTCCAACTCTATCTAAATCAACTTTAACTTTTACAATGGTTCCATCTTCAAGCTTAAATGAAACAAAATCATTTTCTAATCTTTCGTGATCCAACATTTTAAATTCTATTTTATTCGGTGTTTCGCTCATCTTAATTTCGCCTAGTACAGATAACTAGAAAGCTTAATTTGCTCTTCAGTGGTGATGATGTTTTTAGATGCTAATAATTCTAATAGATCTTTGATCAATGTTTTTCCTTCGTCAGACATTCCTCCGGCAGTTCCACTTTCGCCAGGTGTACCTGGTGGACCTCGTGGACCGGGAGGACCAACTTCACCCTTATCACCAGGCGGACCCATTTCACCAGCTGGTCCTGTAGGACCAGTAATTCCAGAGGCACCTTGAGGACCTTGAACTCCTTGTGGACCGGGAGGACCTGTTGGACCAGATTTGCCTGGAGGACCACGTTCGCCTTGTGGACCAAGTGGACCACGAACTCCTTTTTCACCTTGTGGTCCAGGAATTCCAGTCAGACCTTTGTCACCGGGTGGACCTTGAGGACCCTGAGGACCTTTGTTACCGATTGGTCCGGTAAGACCTTTGTCTCCTTTGTCACCATTAGGTCCCTGAATTCCTTTATCACCCTGAATGCCAGGAGGGCCTGTTTCTCCTGTTTTGCCTTTATCACCAACTGATCCGGTAATACCTTTGTCTCCTTTGTCACCAGTAGATCCCTTGTCACCCTTATCGCCTTGGTTGCCAACAGGACCCTTGTCACCTCTGTCACCTTTATCGCCAAGGGCACCACTACCACCAGATCTTCCCTTCTCACCAGGTGGACCAATGTAACCACGTGGACCAGGTCTAGGAGGTAATGAAATCCGTTTTTTGCTTATGGATGGTTCTGAGGTAGTGTCAGTTGATTCTATATTCTCAACTTTTTTAGAAATATTAAATTCAAACGAAACATGCGAGGGAGAAAATTGATCTTTAACTATAATCCAAACTGAATCATGCTTAAACACATTATCAGGAATAGGATTGCTATCACTTCCTAGGATTTCAAAAAAAGCGCCATTACTTGCCGTGAGGTGAAAAGTATCTTTCCATAATGAATCAAATGTTTGATTACTAATATTATCATCTGAAGGCTTGTTTGCAGTTATAAAAATTTCAGCCTCGAAAACGCCAGAGGATGATCCGAATGGTGATGGACCTGACACTTCGATTTTTTTAGACAATATTGACCTTGTTAAGTTGAAGTATTTTTATATTTTTCAGCGTAAAAAGTGAAAATTTTGATTATTAACAAAGAGTATTTATCTAGACATATCACCATATTGGAAATATAATGAACGAATTCTCAGATGAATCTGATAATACAAACGATATTCCAGAATTTTTCCTAAGAAAGAAAAAAATGATGGGAAAAGAATCTAAGTCATCTGACAAGATTGATACAATCAATAAAAACCCAGAAGAAAAAAAGCCACTCAAAAAACCATCTAATTCTCTCAAATCAACCAAGGGTAAACTTGTTAAAAAAGACGAGACAAGTCTGACCGATGTAGACTTTAACCGTAAAAAACTGTTCAGCAAGGGCATTAATCTTATGGCTGATTTGAAACTTGAAGATGCTTCTCATGCATTCCAGATGATTTTAAGAATAGATCCAAATGATGTTGATGCGCTTTTGAAGTTAGGCTATGCTAGATTTCACATGGAGGACTACACAGAATCGATGAGAGCGTATGATAAGGTCCTAGATATTGATGTAACAAATGCAGATGCGTGGAATCTTAAAAGTTTGGTATTTTATGAACGCAAGAGTTATGGAAAAGCGCTCGATTGTGCGGACAAGGCAATTGATTCTGATCCAACATTTGGTATGGCGTGGTATAACAGATCATGCTATCTTTCTATGCTAAACGAGGTTCCTCAATCACTTGACGCTCTTGTCCGTTCAATTGTAATCGATGTTAAAAATGCAAAACGTGCTGTGAAAGACAAAGATTTTATGAATGTAAGACTTGAGGAAGGATTCAAAAGAATTGTTGAAGTAGTTGTAATCGAATCACTGCGTCAAGGTTATCATACAATTGGTTCAATAGTGTGGACTACATTCTTGGATAAAGAAGATGTATTGAAATGCTTGGACAGACTAATGAGAAAAGGACTAGTTATAAAACATGAGATAAGAAAAGTATGGAGTATCGTAGATACATATGATTTAGTTCCTGAAGTGGCAAACAAGGTTGGAACAACAAAAAGAGGTATATTGGGAATACCAAAGAAATCTCTGCCAAAGCCAGTAAAAGATCTTAAAAATCTAGCCGAAGCAATTCAGCTGATAACAACAACAATTGAAGATGAGGAGCTGGAAAAAACGATTGAGTATTGTAATCTATTCATCAATCCCGAAAAATGTGGGCAGGAAATGATAGACGACTTTTTAGAAGAACATAGAGAAATCAGGCTGTTTAAAATAAGACTGAAGGACAAAGGGTTGGACTTTTTACTAGATAATAAGAAAAAAATATTAGCATTACTTGATGACATGGAAGTTTCTGTTATGAAAAAACTTCGTAGCGATTTGGCTAGAAATTAATTTTAGGTTATTCTGCAGAAAGATCCCAGTAGCTGGCGTTCTCTTGTTTGCCAATAGGCTTCTCAAGTTTTTTCCATTCCTTAAACGAGTTAACGTAAAGCTTTACGTTTGGAATACCTATCGATTTGAGAGCATAATATGCTAAACCTGATAGTGTGCCAACGCTGCCACAGTATGTTATAATCTCAGCATCTTCAGGAATTCCTCTGTTTTGCAAGAGATTTCTCATACTTTCTTTTGTTCTCAAAATTTTTCCATCAGTTGCTAGA
>DTTB01000115.1 GCA_012964965.1 Candidatus Nitrosopelagicus sp. | reverse complement strand
AAACATTTTGCTGTTGTCTGATAGTGTCCTTGTATCCCATGTAAACCTCTGATGGCAATCCTAAACAGGAACAGGCCATTGCAGTTGCAACGCCATGTTGTCCCGCACCTGTCTCAGCAATTATTCGTTTTTTCTTCATCTTTTTTGCAAGTAAAGCCTGACCAAGTGTATTATTGATTTTATGCGCACCTCCATGAAGCAAATCCTCTCTCTTGAGATAGATTTTTGCACCACCTGCAAAATTTGTTAGATTTTTTGCAAAATAAAGTGGGGTTGGTCTTCCCGCATAGGATTTCAGGTAGTAATCTAATTCTTTTTGGAATGTTTCATCGTTCTTGATTTTTTCATAGTTTTCCTCAAGTTCTTCAATAGCAGGTACGAGTGTTTCTGGGATATACTTTCCTCCAAAATCACCAAATCTTCCATCTTTAGGCATTCCTATTTTCATATTGCATTCACCAATTGTGATACTGTCTTTTGTATATCTGAACTTTTCATTATACTTGTACCTATAAGAAATGCATCTGCACCACTATCACGTAAAAATTTAATATCATCTGTTGATTGAATTCCACTTTCAGATATTATTATTTTGGATTTCTGGAAATTTTCTAAAAGTTTCTTTGTTGTATAAAGATCAATTTCAAGAGTATCTAAGTTTCTATTATTTATTCCAACGATGTCTGCGTCAGTTTTTAATGCATTTTCAAATTCAGTTTTAGTGTGTGACTCTAATAAAATTTTAAGGTCATTTTCATGACCGTAATCAATCAGTTCGTCTATATCATCAACAAAACCTTTGTCAAATAATGCCTGAATAAGCAAAAAATAATCTGCGCCCATTTTTTTTGCTGCATCAATCTGTATTTTGTCAATCATAACATCTTTCATTAATAATGGAATTTTCACGTTTTTTCTGATTTTGATAAAATATTCTGGTGAACCGTTGAAAAGATATGGTTGTGTTAAAATGGAAAGCGCTTGTGCACCACCGGACATCATCGATTCAGCTATTTGTAGCGGATCAGAAATCTGTCTTATGTCGCCTTCTGCAGGTGATGAAAACTTTATTTCGGTAATAAGAGATGCATGCTTATTATTTTTTATTAATTGTTGTAAATCAATTTCTGATTTTGGTAATGTTTCAGTAATATCATAAATACCATCATCAATTGCATTTTGTGAATTTTCAACTAATTTTTGTAAGATGTTTTCTATGATTTTTCAACCCCTTCTAATTTTTCCATGTCGCCACAATTTTTTACAAAGTTTTTTAGTTTATCAAATGCTTTACCGCTATGAATTGTATTTAATGCTAATTCAATCGCTTCATCAAAACTATCGGCGATATCTGATACGATTAATCCGCCAGCAGCATTTAGTGCAGTAATCTCAATTTTTGTTTTATTTGCAGTATCATTTAATACATCTACAAATGATTTTACTGCATCTTTTTTTGAGTCTATTTGAATATCAGATATGTTACCCTTTTGTAAGCCTACTTCTTGAGGATCCAAAGTCATTTTTGTAATTGTATTATTTTTTAATAAGCAAATTTGATTTTTGGAAGTGGTGGATAACTCATCCATTCCATCATCTGATCTAACTGACATAATTGTTTCCGCATTTTTTCTTTGTAAAATTTTTACAATTCTTTCTTGGTAGTCATCTGAAAAAACACCAATTAGCTGATTTTTTACTCTGGCAGGATTAGTTAATGGTCCAAGAAGATTAAATGCAGTTCTGCCACCAACAACTTTTCTAGCATTTGCGACATTTTTCATTGCAGGATGAAATTTTTGTGCAAACATGAAACCTATGCCAAATT
>DTTB01000114.1 GCA_012964965.1 Candidatus Nitrosopelagicus sp. | reverse complement strand
TAGGTATAGTATTTACTCACTCTTTCGAATTTATCAGACTGGCAAGATCGATCCCTCTTAAGATTGAGACATCATCCTGAGAAGTAAGATACTCCAGAATTTCTTTGTACATCCTACCTCCCTTCATTTTCAGAACATTATCATGCCAGATTACCGTAATAACATTGAAAGAGTCGTTGACTGCTCTTCCCAGTTTCAATGTGCTTTCAAAAGTGGGAATTATCTGCTCTTCTTTTATTTTCATATGCGTGAAAAGATATGCATCCATTATTGTTATTGGGAACTCTATCAGGTTTCCATATTTGAAATAGCCCATCTCATTTTCATCTATGCGATCCTTGGATCTCCTAACCGATGAATCGTATACAAAGCCCAATTCCTGAAGCTTGTTTGGCAGGTCATCATTAAATCCAAGATAATGTACTCGGTTGGATTTGATTTCTGTCTTGCTTATGCTTTCAAGTTTGGTTTTTTCTTCCAGTATTTTTTTTGTCTCATTAATTGATGACGGATCCAAATGTAATCCAACTTCCCATCCTCCGTCAATCAGTGATCTTATGTCGTCTTCATAGTCCGCAAAGTCTCCATCCTCGTACTTTGTTCTAAAGAAGTATGTTGATTTGACACCAAATTTTTCCTCTAATTCCATATAGTCAGGTATGTTGTAGTAGGGATTTTTCTTGTCACATTCTTCTAAAACTGCCGGTTCAAACCGTTCCTTTCTAGCCATTATGTGTTCTAAGGAAGCACCCTGTTTTCTCCAGTCAACGTCGTGCCCGAGAAAAACGTATTGCGTCATTTTTTAAATATCTTTTAGCAAATCACGGTTAAAATTTGGTATTGCAGTTGAACGCGTAACGAACACTTCCTTCTCTTTGGTATCCTCCAAAATAACGCAGCCAGCTCCGATGACACAGTCTTTGGCTATTTTGATGCCGTTTCTTAGAGTGCAATTAGTTCCCAGGAAGCAATATGGCTCGATAGTTGAACTGCCAGCTATTGCCACGTGTGAGGCGATAAAGCAGTGATCCTTAATCGTCGTGTTGTGGCTTATCAAACTACCAGACCAAATTATTACATCATCTCCAATTTTCACAAATGGTTGAATCACGCTGTTTTCAAAAACAAAACAGTTTTCACCGAATTCAAAATCACCAACCACTACCACAGTTGGATGGACGTAACTAACAAGCTTGTATCCCTTTGACTTTGCCTGTTCAAATATGCCGGCTCTTTTTTTATTCAGATTAGAATAACCAACGGCAACAAACATTTGGTACTCGCTTGAAGGATACGATGATTCAACTTTTTCAAACGGAACTACGGGCAGTCCACAAAAACTATCATCCTTTATGTAATTTTCATTTGCTGTAAAGGCTATAACTTCAATATCAGAATCATTTGCTAGGTATTGATGTATTATTTTAGCAAACTGTCCTGTACCAAATATTATTACCTTCTTCATAATTCAAGAAATCCCGTACCATCTTAAAGGAATTTGGATCAATCGTTACTACGTATTATGAAGCTTGGAAACCATTATCATAATAGCCGCTTTTTGCCAACCGTACAGCTGACTGTAGGGCTTGTTTCAAACTGTCACAGTTAGCTGTTCCCTTTCCAGCCTTTCCAAATGCAGTTCCATGATCAACTGATGTTCTAATAATTGGCATACCAATAGTGGTATTCACACCATTTATTGAACCAAAGTCCTTAGTATCTGCGTCATACACAAAGCCCTTTAGCTTCATTGGAATGTGTCCTTGATCATGAAACATTGAAACGACAATGTCAAACTTTCCGCCTTTCAGAGACTGTGGATAGACAGTATCTCCTGGTATTGGACCAAC
>DTTB01000113.1 GCA_012964965.1 Candidatus Nitrosopelagicus sp. | reverse complement strand
TGTGTTAGTAGACTAGCTGAACGGAAAAATACTGCTTTTGGGCTTTTACATCCAAGAATACAAGAATCACCAATGTTCTTCTTTCGGATATTTTTTCCATTAACATGTAAAATTGCAGAAAACAATGGACCAATCGCAGCTCTTCCGCCATATGCAGTTTTCTCATCAATAAACCAAAACATCTCTAGCGCACTTGTATCAAGAATATTGTCTCTTATCTCCTTCCCAAAATCTGTGTAATGACCCACAAGACGCAGTCTTCCTTTTGTCAAAAAGTTTACAAATTTAGCAAATTGGATGCAGAGATAGCATTCGTTATCATAAATAACAAGCGGTACCATTTTCTCAAGTTTCATAGTGATATTGTGCTATATTCAGATTAAAATTTTTGCAATTATAATTATTTTAACATTATATGAAGCAAATCAAATATAATTATACATGTGTCTTGTTTAATTTTTATCGGTAATGGGATTAAATTACTATCAGATCAAAAAGAAAGTTCTCAAGGCTAGGAAGCTTGTCATTCAGGCGACTTCTATTGCTGGTTCTGGCCATCCCGGTGGGTCTTTTTCTATGGCTGAAATTTTGGGCTGCTTATTTTTCAAGCATTTGAGATATGATCCAAAAAATCCAAGTTGGGAAGAAAGAGACAAATTTATTCTTTCAAAGGGACATGCATCACCTGGTTTATTTTCAAACATGGCAGTAGCAGGTTATTTTGACACGTCTGAAATGAAAACACTACGACAGTTTGGTAGCAGACTACAAGGTCACCCAGATTTAAAATGTCCTGGCGTTGAGTTTTGCGGAGGCTCTTTAGGCATCGGTCTCTCATATTCTATCGGAAATGCACTAGCTGCAAAACTTGATGGTAAAGACCAGAGAATTTACACAATTATTGGAGACGGTGAATCAGATGAAGGTCAAGTTTGGGAGGCTGCAATGACAGCTGCAAAATACAAGGTTGACAATATGACTGTAATACTTGACAGAAACTTCATACAACAGGATTCCTATACGGAAAAAGTCATGCCACTTGATGAGGAGCTAATCGGTGATGATTTGTCAGAGATGTGGAAAGATGCAAGTAGGTGGAAAACTGGTGAGAAATGGCTTTCTTTCGGATGGAACGTCATTGAAATAGACGGACATAGGGTTGAACAGATTTCAAACGCAATAAGAAGAGCTGCTAAAACCAAAGGTCTGCCATCAATTATCATTGCTCGAACTATCAAAGGCAAAGGAGTAGAACATATGGAGGATAATCCACAATGGCATGGAAAGGCTCCCAAACCAGAATTGGTTCCAATTATTGAACAAGAATTAGAATCGCAGTTTATGATTGCACCATCTATTATTGCCGGTGATATGTCAAATCTTGAAAAAGAAGTGAAGCGTTGTGAAATTGGACGTGCCGATTACATACATCTTGATGTTATGGACGGTCAATTTGTTCCAAACAAAACATTTGATCATGTAAAGGTTAGGGACCTCCGTTCTCTCACTTTGATTCCTTTTGACACTCATCTTATGATTAACGAGCCAGTAAAACATGTTCATGAGTATATAGATGCTGGTAGTGATATTGTCACTGTTCATGCAGAAGTTTGTGATGAATCTAGCTTTGGAGAAATATGTGACATATTGCAATCAAACCAAATTGGTATTGGTCTTGCAATAAATCCAGATACAGAGCTGCCCCAATGGTCTTACAAATTTGTACCATTGTTAGACCAGGTAATCATTATGTCAGTTGTTCCGGGCAAGTCTGGTCAAAAATTCATCGAGTCTACACACGAAAAGACACAACTAATCAGCAGGGATCTAAAACAGCATAATTTTGAGGGATATATTGAGGCGGATGGAGGTGTTAACTTGGAAAATGTTGGTTCATGTTTTGAAGATGGTGCAAGAGCATTTGTAGGTGGAAGCGCCATTGTTGGACAAAGTGATGTTAGACTAATCATAAAGGAGTTTAGAAATAATATACTTGAATCAAGAAGACGTTCTCTGATTAAGAAAGCTCACGAAATTGGTGGAAAAGAGCTTGTTAACAGTTGGATTGACTTACATATTGTTGGCAAAAAAAAAGACAGTTTGGTTCAGATAGCGAAGGAGCTTGGTTTCCAATGAGTACAGAACAATTTGGTGATATGAGAACCGAGTACAGCAAGTCACTAATTGCTGTTGGTGAACAAGATCCAAACGTTGTAGTTCTGGGGGCTGATACTACTGACTCTCTAAAAACAGCAGGTTTTGGAAAAAAATTTCCTGAAAGATTTTTCAACGTTGGAATTGCAGAAGCCAATCTAGTTTCAGTGGCTGCGGGATTTGCATATTCTGGAAAGACTGCTTTTGCAAGCACATATGCGATATTTCTTCCAGGTAGATGTGTTGATCAAATAAGGAATGCGATTGCTTATCCATCACCCGGCAATAAAAAAGGCCTTAACGTTAAACTAGTTGTGTCTCATGGAGGACTAACGGTTGGAGCTGACGGTGGTTCTCACCAACAGATTGAGGACATTGCAACCATGCGAGTAATTCCCAACATGAGAGTTATTTTACCAGCTGATTCAGTTGCCGTTTCAAAGTTAACTTGGATAATCGCTCAACAATATGGACCATTCTATATGAGAATGTGTAGATCAAAAACACCAATCATTCATAATGATTCACAAGAATTTCAGATTGGGAAGGCAATAACAATGCGTGAAGGTTCAGACTGTACGATTGCTGCATGTGGAATTACTGTTAAGATGGCATTAGATGCAGCTGACTTGCTTAATCAAGATGGAATATCATGTAGAGTCATTGATTGTTTTTCTATTAAACCAATTGACAAGGAACTTTTAGAAAAGGCTGCAAGAGAAACGGGAGCAATTGTAACCTGTGAGGAACATAACGTTATGGGCGGATTTGGTTCAGCGGTTTCAGAAGTGGTTTCAGAATCTTACCCTGTGCCAATAAGACGAATTGGCGTACAGGATAAGTTTGGAGAATCAGCACGAGATAATGAAATTGCACAATTACTTGAAAAACACGGAATGACACCTATTAATATAATAAATATGGTGAAAGAAGCAAGGAGTCAGAAACAATGAAAATTTTCCTCGACACTGCTAATCTGGAGATTATACGACTGTATAATGACATGGGTCTTGTTGATGGCATTACAACGAACCCTTCGTTACTAGCAAAGGAGGGCGGTGATCCACAAAAAACAATGGAAGAAATTTCAAGGATTATCAAAGGAGATGTTAGCCTTGAAGTTGTTAGTACTGATTATGACGGGATGATGGAAGAAGGAAGAAGGCTTCGTAAATACGGTGACAATGTTGTAGTTAAATGTCCAATGACAGGAGAGGGTCTCAAAGCTTGTAAGAGTTTAACAGCAGAAGGGATTCCGGTGAATGTTACTTTAGTGTTTTCTCCAAATCAGGCTTTGTTAGCTGCAAAAGCCGGTGCAAAATATGTCAGTCCATTTATTGGACGATTAGATGACATCGGCCATACCGGCATGGATCTTATCAAGGAAATTAAACGGATTTTTCAAAATTATGATTTTAAAACTAAAATTTTAGTTGCCAGTATCAGACACCCACAACATGTAGTAGATGCTGCAAAAATTGGTGCTGACGTTGTAACAGTTCCAGGAGTAGTTCTTGGCAAGATGCTTACTCATACACTAACTGACAAAGGTTTGAAAGCATTTTTGGCTGACTGGGAAAAGCTGAAAACAGAAAACCCAAATGTTGAAATTTAAAACATCATTGATCGTAAGACATTAATTTTTTTTCTTCAAGTGATGCATGTAAATTATGTACAGAGCGATAGACATCGCTCTCTTTTTTTGCTCCTGTACAAACAAGTTTGCCTGATGCAAATAACAAGATTACAGTCTTTGGTTCCAACATTCTGTGGATTAATCCTGGAAATTGTTCCGGCTCGTACATACTACGAGGTAATTTTCTTGCTGCTTGCTCCAGATGGATCTTGCCACCAAGATTTATTGCTGCCACAATATTTTGCACCTTTACCACAGCATCTTTTTTTATCTTAACACCACCTTTACGAAGTTGGTTTACTACAGTTTTTACAGCCTTATGTGCCATCTCTTCTGATTTTGCACCGGTGCAAACCATTTTACCCGTTCTAAAGATGAGTGTTGCAGTTCTAGGTGACTTTAATCGAAAAACCAATCCTGGAAATTGATCTGGGTGATATTCTGTATCTGGAAATTTTCTTGTCAGTTCATTAAGGTCTATTTTCTGATCAACTGAGGCAGACGCAACAACATTTTCCACACTTATTACAGGCTTTGTTTGAGGCATTCAGGTTTTTTAAATAACCCCTTTATATATAGATAGGAATAAATTTTTCTTTTAACACACTAGTGACGATTTTTCCATTGGTATCTATGTTCTTCTTCAAATAGATCTTTCGTCACCTCGTCTGTTTTGAATAGTTTTTCTCTATATTTTGTTAAAAGACATTTCTTACACATACAATCATCATCACTGATCTGATCCTTTGATAATTTTGGAAAACTGGAACACCAGCAAGTAATAGCATCTTCTTCACAGGTGAATGAGTTTCCGCATTCAGAACATTTTTTCTCCAATTTACCTTAAACCTCTAATAACCTGTTAATAAAAAAATCAAGAATAATCATCATTAGTATTATCTTTTAATTGGTTATCTACTGCATCAGCTCTAACATCTAGTTCGCTTAAATTTCCTAATTTTTGATATGTCAGTTTTTCCAAAGTTTCAATAATGCTTTTTGCCGCTCTGTATTGTGGAATATTAGGATTCAAAAGTTCTCCATATAACCCCATGCCATTAATTCCATTCATTTTGGCATATCCTAAGATGAGTCCGTTGAATCCGGTGATAACGGATTCATGTGGTGTAGTCTCTATACCAAGACTACGGACTTGCTCAAGTAAGGTTTTGGTTGTAGTTGTAACATATGTAGTTGGATATTTTCCAAACTGTCTGGTTGTATGGAATCCACCAACAGTATAGATGAATTTTGCATCATATTTTTTAGCCGTATCAATTACATCTTGACATAATTCATTTAATTCATCACTTTGTTCTGGTTGCCCCCTCCCTCCTCCAAAAACTATAATGTCATTTCCGTATCTATATTCCCAATGCTCTTCGGGTACCTCAATGTAACCTCCTTTATCAAAGACATATGGAGGTCTATTAGATTTTACGAAACGAAATGGTACAGTGCTTAAGCCTTTGTTAATAAAATTAACAACTATACTTCCAACGTTGCCCATATCCTGCATTGCAGCTATGATTAGAGGTTTGTTTATATCCAGTTCTAATTTATTTACAAATTCCATGTCAACTATTACCTAGTACATTTAACACCTTTTTAGGAATATCATTGAGTCTAGAAACTCCTAATGCCCTTTCAAAACCCAAGTATTTCAAATTAGTTGCAATTATTGTTGCATTAGGTGTATCTCTACCAACACCTATAGCAACCATTTTGATTCCAATAGATTTTAGTGATTTAACCATGGAGCGAGCTGCAAATGGATCTGATGGTTCCCCATCAGTAAGTGTCAAAAAGATATCTGGTTTTCTAGAATGTAAAATAGGATACATCTTATCATAAACTTCAGCCAGAGGTGTTCCACCGTTTGCTGGAATTTGTGCAAGTCTTTTTGCACACGAAATATTCCATTTAAGATCTTCTGGTTTGATTAACCAGCACACCACCTGTTTTTCAGTAGTGTTGAACGCATATACTGAAAATTTGATCTTTAGAAAAGCCAAAACTTCACACAGAGCTAATGTAGCTTTTTTGTAATCCACTTGTTGGTCAGCAATACTTGATGAATGATCAAGCAGAATCACAATATGGGTTTTAATCGATTTTTTCAAATCTGAAATAAATGGTCTATCAGACCCTTCAAGGTATGCATCACTATCAAATTCATCTCCTACACGAAAATGATATTCTTTCCATCCGGTTTTCCATTCCTTAAACTTGGTTTTCAAATTATTGATTAAATCTTGGTCATAAATTCTAGTTTCATCAACATTTGTCTGATCTGGTATTTGAATACCAATTGATCCTGTATCCAGACCTTTTTTCTCATTTTTCTTATTTTCTACTTTTATTACTTTAAATTCCTCAAAAACAGATTTTCCATCCATAGTATTTTCTTGATCAACTTTACCAAAATCTTTCCCCCTTGATTTTGTGACTTGCTTCATTGCTTTGACAAAATCATTAGGAGTTATTACAATCCCAGGTCCTTTTAACGGAACTGATAACGGAATTGTAATCAGGGCATCTAGGTCTAAAATTTTTAATATCTCTGGAATCCTTGCCTCAATCCACAGAGTATCATGTTTTTTTTTGATTACTTCATCAAGAATATGTTTTGCGAATTCTACTGCTTTTACAACCTTGTTAAAATGACTAGGTTGCATTTCGCCCTTTATATCACCAAACAGGAAGTATTGATAGAAAGCCTCTACCAGTCTAGCTTTTCCAAAAATAGAACTGAGATTATTTCTAGACAGCCACATATTCGTATAATTAAATACCAGTTCTTCAGTCATCCCCTTCCAAACTTTTATTCCCAGCAGTTCAATTCTACGAGTTTCAATAGTGTTCAAAATAAAGCCATATGCGTGATCGTTGCTAAGAATTTTTTTACAATGTTTCAATCGCATTGCTTCATACCAAATTGAAGTCCTAAACTGCCGGTATTTTTGAAAATTATCCCCATAGTACTGATCATTTGGCATCAGCAACACTCTTTTTTCTTTTAATCTAGTTTCGCTTTGTTTGATTTTTGAGAATTCTACAGTTACGTTTTCTGTTCCAGACCATCGTCTTACAAGAAATGTTGCAATGTCAATTAAAATATCATTTCTTAGTTGAAGAGATTGCATTAGCTACCAAACATTGATGTGATAATGTCATTTACTTTTTGAAATTCTACATTCCCCCATTGGGAGTATACGTTTCCAAAAACAATCTGAGCCGATTTTTTTGCTGAAGTTCCTCCCTCTAATAATTTTGCATATGCAATAGTTTCTCTAATGGATGGAGAGTAATACAGTTCTTCAACAGCAGATGCTTGACGTAATGTATTTGCAAGTTTAATTCCCTGTAAAACATCAGACTCATTTGGATTTTTTACATGCTTTTTGATTATTTTATACTCAACATCCTCAGGAGGATAATCTAATCTTATTCTAACCGGAAATCTACTTAGAAGCTGAGGTGGAAGTTCCTTTGTTCCAACATGTGTAAGAGGATTAATTGTTGCAATTACAAACCATGAATCTTTTGCTTTGATTATTTCACCGGAAGATTCTTTGAGTACAATCTGCCTACGATCATCAAGCGCTTCATCTAATCTTAATAATACGTCAGCTTCTGCTGCATTAATTTCATCAAGGTATAAAATATTGCCTTCTTTCATTGATTTTACCAAAATTCCTTCATCAAAACCAAT
>DTTB01000112.1 GCA_012964965.1 Candidatus Nitrosopelagicus sp. | reverse complement strand
GAAAGTTAGAAATGATGCTCTTGGAGAATGGTACTCAGGAATTATATGATGAGAAATATTATTTTTTTGAGACAATTCTTGCAATTTTCCCCCTGAGGAGAATGCAATAAATTTTGCATTCGATTTTAAATTGTTTTTAAGGACTGTCAACGTTTCATCCGTGTTTCCAGAAATACTTGTAAGAACTACAAGAGTATTCGAATCAACCGTTTTAGGTAACAGATAACCCTTTACAACACTCACGTGAATATCATCTTTTGAAAGCAATGATGACATTACATCACCGATTGTACCAGAACCGCCCATCCCAGCAAAGACAATATGATCCACATCTTTTACATTAAATTTCTCTAAATTCATTTCATAACTTTCTTTTGCCGTTTGAGGCCATTTATCATAAACCTCATACATTTTTTCAGAATCTATCCTTTCGAGTTCTTTAGAATTCATTAATCTATTAATCAACTATGATTGGAATAAAATACTTAACTACTAAATGTTAATCTTGAAAAAATTGCGAAATAATATAACCTATATTCCTTGTAATAATTTTCATGAGTCTAAAAACTATTGAATGGAAAGATAATTCTGTCATAATGATTGATCAGACTAAACTTCCAAATGAATTATTGTTTGTAACTTATACGGATTATAAACAGGTTGCAAATGCGATTAAAACTTTAGTTGTTAGGGGTGCTCCAGCTATTGGGGTTTCTGGTGCATTTGGTTTAGCTTTGGCTGCCTTACAAAGTAATGCATCTACAAAAGAGAAGATGATCAATGATCTTAATAGTGCTAAAAATGTTCTTTTTGAGACTAGACCTACAGCTGTAAACTTGGCATGGGGACTTGAAAAGATTATGCAAGTAGCAAGATCTTGTAAGGATCCTGAAGAAATAAAAAAAATCGTTGTAGAAACTGCAAAACAAATGGCAGATCAGGATGTTAAAATTAACATGACAATGGGTAAACATGGTTCAAAACTATTTGACGATAATGATACTGTATTAACTCACTGTAATGCTGGAGCTCTTGCTACTGTTGGATATGGAACTGCATTGGGTGTTATTAGAGCAAGCAAGGAAAGCGGAAAAAATATCAAAGTAATAGCTACAGAAACTAGACCGGTCCAACAAGGTTCGAGGCTCACAGCTTTTGAACTAAAACATGACGGTATAGATGTTAGCCTAATCCCTGATACAGCGGTTGGTTATACTTTAGCGAATAATTTGGTAAACAAAATAATAGTCGGGGCTGATAGAATTTTGAAAACTGGTCATGTTTTTAATAAAATTGGAACATATCAAGTCGCGTTACTTGCCAAACACCATAACGTACCATTCTATGTTGCTGCTCCATTGTCTACTTTTGATCTAAGTAGTAACCCTGAAGATGTTGTTATAGAGCAAAGAAAATCATCTGAGGTAACTGGGATAGGAGAGAAGAAAACCGCTCCCAATGATATTAATGTCATAAATCCAGCTTTTGATATGACACCGCCTGAACTCATTTCAGGAATAATAACTGAAAATGGGGTGATTACAGCACCTTTCGAAGAAACTATCAAAGAATTATTTGCAGCTAACTAATAGAAAGTTTTTATTCATTCCTTGATTTTCTCAGCATATGAGCCAAGTTACTACCGAACAAATTACAGATTCTCTTAAACAATGTATGGATCCAGAAGTTCCTCTCAGTATTGTGGACATGGGATTGATTTACGGAATTGATGTATCTGACAATAATGATGTTAATATCAAAATGACAATGACTACGAAAGGATGTCCACTACATGATACTATGGTTGATGATGTTACTAGGTATACAAAAAAAGTTCCTGGTGTAAATAACGT
>DTTB01000111.1 GCA_012964965.1 Candidatus Nitrosopelagicus sp. | reverse complement strand
CGACCTTTGCCGTTTTTTTGTATGGCTGTTTTGTTTTATTATTGATACCTTGAACCCCTATCACTTGCGGTCCATCATAGATTAGACCTGTAAGATTAATTTCAAAATCAAAGTTAACTCCCATCTTTTTGGTCCTTGCATTTTGAATTTCCGGTAGTTTTTGACGATTAAGCATATAACCATCCCCATCAAACGGGATTGCAGTCTCTTTATCTGGTGAGAATGCCATTACTCCCTTTACATCATGCTCAATTTCTGGAGATGTCCAGGGAACTTTTATCCTCTCTGTCATGAAATCAACCGCCTCTTTTGAACAAGCATCACCACATGTCCAACCAGGATTTGATTTTCGTCCAGGGAACATCTCCGGATTTCTGTCAATTGAAAGAATGGACAAATTTTGATTAGAATAATATGAGATTGACTGAGCTGCAACTGTTCCAGTTAATCCTCCGCCAGCAACTATTACATCGTAATCAGTTTTCATAATTATAAAATCCTGCATCTTTATTTAAAATAATACCAAAAAACTAATCCTCGCATCTATCATTTAATAGTCAATAATTTTCTATATGTAGAATACAATTCCTTTTTTACATATACAGGTGTATAAATGCTAATTCTAATCGGGTCTTTTTCTTCAAGTATCAGTGTTTTTTTTATAAATTTCTGCTTGGAAAATCTTAGATACAAAGTTGCATCATTAATCCGCCCTTCCAGATCTTCCAATATATCTGTCATTTGTGTTTTTGAAATAATCGAAACCATTTTTTTCAGAAATCCCTCGGCATATTTCTTTTTCATTTCTACAGATAACATAAAAATAGGATTTCCAAAATGACCAGAAAGCTTGTCCAGAGATATTTTATCTTTTTCTATTCCAAATATATCATAAAGAGAATCATATATTTTCCGGTAATCTTCTGTGGCATGTAGTATCATACCTATTTTAGCAACAATCTTTCTTGTCATTTTATTGAATAAAAATTTGGCGTGGTGATTTAAGCATGAAGAAGAGCAATTTCTGCATCTGCCGTTCTAATGAGTTTGACTTTTTCCAAACCTACGTGTCTAAGGCGTATTACCTTTTTTGTAGCTGCCATAACATCAGAATTAATTTTTCCATAACACGATGCCTGGACAAACTGATCAATAGTCATACCCGAAACTGTTTTTTCTATTACATTTTTTGCAATTAACCTTAATCCATGTTTTCTCGACGTATTGAGTTCTCTATGGCTGAGAGCTATAATTTTAATTCTAAAAACATATCCATCTTTGGTCTTTACATCTAAAGCGAAATTAACACGAGAAGAACCACGTCTTATTAAACTTCGTAGAAATTCTTTGGCGTATTCATATTTCTTAAAAATTGTAGTGGCTTTTTCTTTAGTCACTTTGTCAATTTGGAAAAAAAGCTTGTACTGGTTTTGGGAGGGATCACCTTTTAAAATATCATGTAGCGTTACCTCCATAACTCTCCCAACTGCTTTTTCATCATCTGTTATGGGTATATCTCCTAACGGAACATTGTTAAATGCGTCCGGTGCCAAAACCGTAACCCACCTTTTTTCCTTCCACTTATCTTTGATTTTTCGCGTTTTTCTAGCCAATCATTTCAAACCTTGGATTCCAAAATATAAGTTGTACTACAATCAGATTATTTTTTTTCCCATGTATTTTTGCAAAATATTTGGAATTTTGATATGACCATCTTTGGTTTGATTATTTTCCATGATAGCTACCATTGTTCTTTCTATAGCAACTAATGTGCCGTTTAACGTATGAACATATTGTGTTTCTTCGTTTGTTTTATCCCTAAATCTGATCTTTAGCCTTCTAGCTTGATAATCAAGACAATTTGAAATTGAGCCTATTTCTCTATATGCATTTTGTTCAGCCATCCATGCTTCTATATCAAATGTTTTAGCAGAAACTTTTCCCATGTCACCACTTGACAAAAGAACAACTCTATACGGAATTTCAAGTTTTTGATAAAATTCTTTTGTATTATCAAGCATATTCTGTTGAACTTCCCAGGAATCTTCGGGTTTTGAAAAAACAAATTGTTCAAACTTCTCAAATTGATGTACTCTAAAAATCCCCTTTTGATCTTTACCATGTGCACCAGCCTCTTTTCGAAAACATGGACTAATTGAACCATATCGATCTGGGAGTATGTTTCCATCTAGGATTTCATCAGAATACATTGATGCAATAGCATGTTCGGATGTTCCAATTAGGAATAGATCTTCTTCCTCAACCTTGTAAATAACATCGTCAAAATCATCTAATATTATAGCACCCTCCATTGCTTTTCTGTTAATCATATAGGGTGGTTGAATCAGACTGTATCCTTTTTCAGACAAAAAATCAAACGCAAAAGCAGTTATTGCATAACCAAGTTTTACTAAATCTCCTTTCAAATAGTAAAATCTTGCACCAGCTGTTTTGGCCGCTCTTTCAATATCAAGGATGTTCAAATTTTTGGCTAAATCTTCATGTCCTTTGATCTGAAAATCAAATTTAGGAATTTCTCCCCATTTGAAAACTTCTTGATTTGCTGAACCATCAGGTCCTATCGGAACTGATTCATGTAGTAAGTTTGGTATAGAAAAAGCAAGTTTTTTGTAATCTGATTTAATTTTATGCTGAACCTCTTCCAGCTTTGCAAGTTCTTGACTAGTTGATTGCATTTCTTGAATCAGTGTGCTGGCATCTTTGTTTGCCTTTTTTGCATCTGAGATTTTTATAGACATTTCATTTTTTTTATTCCTAAGGCTATCAGTACTGATTATCAATTCCCTGCGTTTCTCATCTAATTGTAAAAGCAAATCAAGATCAAACTCTACCATTCTATCTTTTAGCATTTTTCGGATCTTTTCAGGATTCTGACGAACCAGCTTCATGTCAAGCATTATTTAATTACCTCCGATGCAAGTTTTACATGTTCTAAAACTTCATCAACTGTAGCAATCAATTTTTTTATGTCACCAATACCTTGGAAATTAAAAACAAGTTTGTTATCAACATTGTTAATTTCAAGTGATAATCCATTTGGGAAATTAACATTATCTGGCTCTAATGCCTTTTTAATTGTGGCAGCCTTTTTTTTTGAAATATTATTCAAAGTGACCTGAACTTTTGACATTAGCGGCATTTCTTCTAAATAGCCTGTTAAGATACTTTACCGTTACTCTAAGTTAGCAATTACAGATTTGTATTTCCAATTTTTTGGAATTCTACCAATTTTCTTGTAGTAAACTGACAGGCGGTGAACCTTAGCCTCGATTAATTCAAGCGAACGTACATTTCTTCTATCTCCCTTGTTTGATTTTAGGTGTTTTTGTAAGCCAACTGCTTTGTTAACAATATTATTCAAGTCCTCTGGGAGCTCAGTTTTCAGCTCATTTTCTTCCAAAACCTGCGTAATTGTCTTTTTTAAAATAGGTTGTACTAGAGGAACTGAATGCTGATCCCTTAATTTTATACCAATCTGGCTTGCTGTTAGATCCTCTTTTCCATATTTCACAATCAGTTCTTCAATCTCTTTTGCCTCGATTTTTACCCAAGAGGGAATTTCTGACACTAGAGGTCTTGTGGAGTGTGATTTACCATGGTTATGTGTATGAAGACGACCCATGACGGCTAAATTTTTAAAACTAACATAAACGTTACTTGAGATCCCTCGGATTTTCAGCACTGAATCTTAGAAAAAAGTTAAATAATAACAGGTGGGAGATTTTAACAGGTTAACGATGAATCGAACTATGATTTTGGGTGTAAGTATCATGGCTATTTTTGTCATTGGTGCAATTACAATGGTTCCAGTAGTTTGGGCATATTCTGCCTTGGGCGATGCAGGTGGACCAACACTTGAAGAACAGCTAATTCTTGCAGAAAGAAAAGTTCAGAAAGCTGCAGACAACCCCGCAACAGGTTCAGGAACTCCATACCTTGATGCAAATGGTGTATTAGGCGCATCTATAATTGCAGGTCTAATATTTGGAGGAATTGCTACAGCTTTCTTTGTAAGAGGAAGAGCTGGTAGATATGCTGCATACGGACGCGGATAGAAACAACTTTCTTTTTCCATATTTTATTCAAGTTTTCCATCGTATGATATTCTTTAGAGCACCAAATTTTTTACTTCCTGATAATGACAGAAATGTATATATGCATTCTATCAGTCAAATTATTGATGATTCCTATCTTTGGGACAGTACTTAGCATTCTATCTAGTATTACTGGACAAATAGGACCAAACTATGACCCATTATTCTATGATGTCATGCTGTACATATTTGGTACAATGATGTTTTCAATATTCCTTCTTGGAGTTATTGGATATTGGATTCGAGTTCACGGATGGTCATATAAAGACAACCGTGAGAAATGGGTTGATGAGTTAGACAGACACTTCGAAAACGAAGGTATTGGCCTTATACCAGATAACGGAAAATACTGGTAAAAAAATTAATTTTATTCTTTTTCATTTTATTACGATGATAGACTTTTGTATTTCCTGACCTTTCTATTTTCATGATTGAGCCTGAACCAGAGCCAGAACCTGAATTAGAACAAAAAAACGATTATGAGGGATCTCATTTTACACCTGATATCATTTGCCCTTTCTGTCACCAGAATGTGAAAAAACATACTAAAGATTGCATTGGAAAACGATTTTCATATACATCTAAGGACAAATCTGAAAATTTTGAAAGACTAAAAAAGCTTTACAAAAATCGATAAATCGAAAAAGTCTAAAACTAGAACGTTTATCTATTTTTATGGATGAAAATATTTGTTCAATCTGTAATAGAGAAATTTCTGAACATAGCCAGGAAGAATGGCTTGAATGTTTAAAAATTGAGGATAAGGTGGCTAATGTTAAAATCAGGCGGCATTATAAACAAGAAGAAGAGTGAAAAAAACTAGTCAATTTCTTACCCTTACAAGTCAGGTGGCAAAAAGTCTGTATCCTTGGATTCTTCATGTTCCTTTGTAGTAAACTCGGCTTTGTAGTGGTATCCTTGAACTAGAGGCTCGTTGATAAATAACTTGGATTCTACTCCATTTACAATAATTCTAGATTTTGATAGATCCATGTCCTTTAATGGAAAGTCCCAAATCCAAAGAAAATGACCAATCTCAAATGGATATTCTTCTTCCCACTCGGCATAAATCACACCATCATCGGTTATGGTATACAAAGTCCTTTGGCAAACAGAGTCGAAAAGACCATCCTCTTCAACATTGTCAAATCCAATATTTGCCGGAACGGCAGCCTTGTTTCCATCTACATGGAGTTCCAATGTTGCAGTGATTTTGTATGGGGTATTTCTGTCATTAATGCAAACCTTGAGTGGATCACTCTGACCTAGAAATCCCTGAAGTACACTACTTGCAACACCAACAGAGACTCCAATTATGAGCAATAATATGAGAAATCTGAAGGTTTTTCTTCGCTTCCTTGGATCTCCAAGTCCTGGCCAACGCATAAATTAAAAAAACCAGATTTGCATAAAGTCGTTTCTATAATTCTATTATCTCAATAGTATCAAACTGGTCCTGGTGGTCAGCAATGTAAAATGTGATTTGATCAGAATCAATTTCAAGCCATTCTGATTCACCTCTATATTCAACATAGTCCTCAACAGAGACACCAGGACCAGAGCATCTAACAAGAACACTTCTTTTTGTATTCAGCAAAAATGGAAGTCGCAACACTTTGCCCCTTCTTTCATTTTGGATATTTATTGTAAATTCATCTTTTCCGATCCTTACTTTTCCCTTAAAATAACTTTCAAAAATATCAAGTTTTTCAATCTTAAAAATATAATTCATGATTTTAGTGATCTGTAGAATTGATAATTATTGCTATTTTGAGGATGAAAAAAGTATGGCAAATTAACTAATATTATAAAAATGAAAAGAAGAAAAGGTTTTTGGTTAGATTACTTTCCAGGGTCTTGTGGCAAAAGTAACTACATATGCAGCACCAATCATAATGCTTTGGTATGCTATCATACCCCATCCAATTGGTTTTACAATAATTTCGCCATCTACTACAACAGTTGTTCCAGGTCCAAGTCCTGGTCCTACATTAGCTACATTGAGCTGAGTGTGAACGTGATATACACCGGGTTCAAGCGCTTTAGCTGTTACCGAGTAAGGTGTAACATCGTTGCCAGGTATAATAAATACAACTCCTGGTGGGTCTCTAGCCATAATCTCCCATCTGTTACCGGAGTTTGTTGATTCTGAGAATAGAGAAATCCATCCTCGATTATCTCTTTCCACAAGACTTACCAATTTTCCAGAAAGAGTAAGTGTTTCACCGGTAGATAGTGATTGTCTTGTAATCGCTTCATCTTCAATTTTGATGAAACGACTTTGCAGTTGTGCCTGTACACCATGTGCTTCAGCAGGTAGTAGTATTTCCGCAATATTTGGACCATACATACCAAGAACAAATATTGCTCCAACCGCTATTGCCATAAATTTTCTATCGACCATACTTATCCCGTATTACTGAAATGGAATAAAACAAAGATATAAGTTTTCATGTAAAATCCGATCCTGACATTCTGCCTCAAAACCTCATAAATTCATGAATAAACCAAAATTATTGAAAAGTGAACTTTTTACTCCTAAATCAAAGGAAGATCATAATATCATTTCCCGAATATTAAGAAAAGTTTAATAGCATTCTCTAGTTAAATCGGGCATGGCATTACCAAAGGGATTTGGCAGTGGTGGTAGCGGCGGAGCCAGTCGTGCTGACGTTGAAGCCATGATTGGTAGACGTGTCGAAAACATGGTTGGTATTATAACCCTATCATATTTGGGAGCATTTTTCGCAACAGTGTTTGGAACGATGGTTGGTTACCTGTATTATCCATGGGCATACGCATCAGCAAGTGGTCACTTTGCAATGATTGTATTAACAATTGTTGAAGCAATTGGTTATCTATTCTGCGTTAAGGTTGTAGAAGAAGGTACGACTAGGCGAAGTAATGGTTTAATTGCTGGTACATTAGGCGGTACAACTGCGTTTATGTTATACGTAGCGATGTTCATCTCTTAGAAATAGAAAATCCTTATTTTCCTCTTTTTATCATTTTTTTCAACAATTTTTCATTAATTCACAGGTTTATTCATGCGTCTCGATCTGCGAAATTTCATAAAATTTTATATAGTCACTCTAGTGCAAGATCGTTAATGGTCTGGCTTAGACGATGTACGCACTACTTATTCATAGTAGTAGTTGCAGTTAACTCCACTTTACTAACAATCAACTCAGGAGACTATATCTTCTATACAGACTGGGCTTGGACATCATTTGTAGTATTTTCCATAGCTAATACCCTGATGACAGTGGTAGGTGCTGTTTACTATATCACGTTTACAGGTGTTCCTGGCACAGGCGCATATTATGGCCTAATTATGCAAGTCTATACTTGGGTCGCTAAAGTTGCATGGTTTGCACTTGGCTATCCTGTGGATTTCATTGTTCATCCAATGTGGATTCCATCTTGTATGCTATTGGACTTGGCGTATTGGGCTACAAAGAAGAATAA
>DTTB01000110.1 GCA_012964965.1 Candidatus Nitrosopelagicus sp. | reverse complement strand
AATCTTTTTTAATGCTCTATCAAGATGATTTTCTTCCATTAGCACGCTCAGTTGTGATGCAAGTTCATGGATCATCTTTTCTGATTCTTTATCCATATCATCAAACTTCTCTGGATCTGGAACAATACTATTGAAAGATTTTACAGTAAAACCAAGCACACGGTTAACCAAGTTTCCAAGATTTCCTATCAACTCAGAATTAATTTTTGTCGCAAACTCATCCCAGTTAAAATTAAGATCGTCCTGTGAATATGGATTTATTGAAACAAGATAAAATCTTAGATAGTCTGAGGGAAAAATTTTCAAAAAGTCCTTAAGACCAATATACCAGTTTCTGCTCTTTGAAATTTTCTTTGACTCCAACGTAAGATGTCCTCTTGTTGGAATGTAATCAGGAAGTTTGTACTCTTCATCAATTCCTAAACGCATTGCAGGCAAAAACAGAAAGTGATGATAAACAATATCTTTTCCAATAAAGTGATAGATATCCGCCTCGTTCCAAAATTTTTTCCCATCTTTACCATTATCATTCAGAAATTTTATTGTGGATGAAATGTATGCTAGATGGTTATCAAACCAACCATAGAACACCTTTTCTTTTTCTCCATCAACTGGAACAGGAATGCCCCAAGATATATCGCGGGTGATATCCCAATCAGTTAGCCCTTCTTTAATCCAGTTTTGGACATACTTTTTCACATCTTTTTGGAGATTTTGATTACTTTCAAGATATTTAGTGAGTTTGTCTGAAAAGTTTTTCAGCTTGAAAAAATAATGCTTTGTTTTTTCTTTAACTGGTATCTGTCCACAAATTGAACAGTGCGGATTTTCAATCTCTTCTGGCACACGACCACATTTTTCGCATAAATCTGAATATTGATCATTCGCCTTGCAGTATGGACATGTTCCAATTACATATCTATCTGGTAAAAATTTCTTGTCCGTATTACAATAAAGTTGTATGATTTCATTTTCATAAATATGCCCAGCCTGTTCAAGTTTTTTGAAAACATCCTGTACAAACTGCCTGTTTTCTAAAGAACTTGTTTTGTAAAAGAAATCAAATTTTATGTTAAATGCAGTAAAGTCTTCAAAATCACGCTTGTTCCAATACTCTACATATTCCTCAGGTGTTTTTCCTTCTTTTTCAGATTGTATTAGGATTGGAGTTCCAAAATCGTCAGATGCACATATGTAATATACTTCAACTCCTTTTTGCCTTAGAAATCTAGTTGTAACATCAGCTGGTAGATATGTGGATGCAACATGACCAAGATGAATTTCCCCATTTGCATATGGTAATGCACTTGTGATGATTGCCTTTGAGTTCATTTGATATAGATTTTATAAAGTTTAGTTAAGAAGTTTGTTCTTGTCAAAATAGTTAATATTAGTATGTAGATTCTGCCATGCCTCGAAATGCAGGCATGCGTTTTTTCTTTCCACAATTTACACATTTGTACAGGAATTTTGTTTTCTTTCCGACCATAACTTTGTCAGAATCAAGGATTTCATGTAAAGTATGACTCATACAGTTTTCACACCATCTTTTTTCTGATTCCATCTCGTTTCCCATTATGAATAAAAGTAATTTTAGAAGTTACCAACTACCCATGTATTTGATCTGTTCCTTTGTCAGCTTGTCAATCTTAACATTCATAGCTTTCAGAGCATCAATTGCTATCTGCTTGTCTATCTCCTTTGGAACACCAACAACCTTTTTTGGCATTTTGTTATGGTTTTTCAGAATATAAAGAATTGAAAGCAGTTGGTTTGAGAATGATTGTGCCATGACTTCTGGCGGGTGACCTTCCGCAGCTGTTAAGTTAGCTATCCTACCCTCACCGATAAGATAGACTTTTTTGCCATTTTTTAGTAC
>DTTB01000109.1 GCA_012964965.1 Candidatus Nitrosopelagicus sp. | reverse complement strand
TCATTCCAAATCAATTTGCAAAGATCTGGATGCATGTTGGTATGATAACCATAAATGGTGAAAAAATGTCAAAGTCCCTTGGAAACGTGAAATCTGTAAATCATGTTTTAGAGAACTGGGGACCAAACATCATTAGATTGTTTTGTCTTTCTGGTAGTTATTCAAAGCCAATTGATTATTCTGAGAAATTTCTAAAAGAAAACATTACAAAACTAAGACAGATAGAATCATGTTATTATGAACTAAGGTTGGCTGAAGGAACAGGTGGGGAGAGTATTGCAAAAAAACTAGTTAGTGAATGTAGAAATGATTTTGATTCTGCGCTGAATGATGACTTGAACACTCCGCTTGCATTAACAGTCTTTTACAGATTAATCAAGGAGGTTAATTCCATGGCAGCTGAGGAAAAAATTACTCAAACAATATCAAGTATAATTTTACCAGAGTTTGAGAGGATGACAGATATGCTAGGAATTCAGATTCTGAAGGTTTCAGATGTAGAAAAGAATGAGATTAACCAACTTATAGCAAAAAGGGATGAATATAGAGAACAAAAAAACTTTGAGCAAGCAGACAGGATTAGAGACCAAATCATGGAGAAAAATATTATTTTTATTGATCACAAAAATAGCACAAGATGGATAAAGCAAGAAAAAATTAAGGCAAACTAATTATTTTTTTGAGGCGTTAATCAGACATATGACATCACGATCACGAAGCTGATAATTTGTTGGAACCCTCAATTTATATCGTAAATCTTTTGCATACAAAAGACCTTTTACTAAATCTGAGTGAACCTCTTTTGCTAAATCAACAACAGTAGCCCCATCCTTTAGTAACACAAGATCTGGAAGAACACGCCCCTTTTTATCAGAAAGTTTTTCCGGGTTAGCCACCGGATAAATAGAATTCATCTTCAATAACTTGAAAACTGTAACATTAATTGCAAACTGAACACCGGTACGCATGTACTCGCCCATTATGTCCTTTTTAATAAAATCTAGTGCGCCCAACTGTTTTTGACTAAGCTCATTAGTCTTCAATATATCAAACAGTTCTGAACCCGGTGAATATTTTATCAGGTCTTTTTGTTCTGCCCGTCTAAGAGTTAGCTCACTATCTGCACTTGCAGGCACTACAATCATATCATTGTATCTTTCACGAAGGCGTACAAAATTTTTATCAGCACCTGGAACATCAATCTTATTTGCTACAATCAGCGTTGGTTTTGATACTTTTCTAAGTTGTGTTGAAAACTTTTTGCTCTCATGTAAATTGTAATTTTCAATGTCCTTGCCCTCAAGCCCAGTAATCCTTAATGTCTCCATAACATGATTTTTTTTTATCCCTAAACCCTGATACAGTTCAGTTAATGCAGATATCTGATCATTTTCAGATTTAATCATTTTTTGCAGTTTATCGCGATTGCCCTCCAAGATTTTTTGATACCACATGTTCAGCTCTTCCTCTATATCAGCAAAATCAGATACTGGATCACCAGTGCCGGTTTCTGTGATTCGTCCAGAAGAATCAATGCTCGCAGATGCGTCTACCACATGTAGTAATGCGTCAGATTGTGCTGCTATAGAAAGAAATTGGTTGCCTAACCCTTTTCCCTTCCATGCATCCTTAATTAATCCCGGCAAATCAATTAATTCGATAGGAATATACCTCCAACCGTCACTACATTTGGAATTATTTGGGTTATCTTGTACATTGAATTCCTTATGAACACAAAGCGTAATGGCATGTCCAATTGATGTAGACGGTTTTTTTGTTGTAAAAGGATATGTTGAAATTTCATCGGTGGATAACGTAGATGAATTAAAGAAAGTTGTTTTTCCAGTGTTTGTTTTGCCAATAAGGCCGATTTTAATGGGCATGGTTGAAAAACATATTCATATTATTTATCTCTGGTACCTTGTTCAGTTATTTTATTCATTAATTTATCGCACGAGTTTTGCAATTCAGAAACCATCCACTGAATTTCGCCAAGATCTTCTTCAGACAGATCATCGCTCCATTTTTCCAATACTGCTTTGGAAATAAGTGAAGAATTGTAAAGTAATGCCCAATACGGATGATGTTCAGCAGTTGCATAAGCCAGTTCCACAACATCTTCCAAGCTGCTTTTAGCACGAGAAACTGAATCAGCGTTTTCTCCAAATATCCGAATTATGTTCAAAGCAGCATCCTCCTCTACCTTAAGCATCGTATTTTTCTCTTCAAAAGTTTTAACCAGCTGAAGTAGTGATTTGTAAAATTCAGAAAACGTTGGATTTGACATGATCAGAAAAGACGTTGGTGCTCGGCCAACATACATCGATTGTAAACTACCTTAATTCCATGTTTTCTTGCCAGCTCCTCTGCCTCTAGATTATGGATGCCTTCCTGAAGCCAAATCACTTTCGGTTTAATTTTAATTGCATCCTGAACAACCGGTAAAACTTGTTCTGATGGTCTGAATATATCCACAATATCTATCGGATCTGCCACAGATAAAATATCAGGATATGATTTTTTCCCCAATATTTCTTCAGCTATAGGGTTAATCGGTGTGATATCATATCCCTGCTCTGACAAATATTTTGGGACAAAATGTGCTGCCTTATTAGAATGTCTTGACATACCAATAACTGCGATTTTTTTTAATGTAAGAATATCTTTGATTTCTTTATCTGTGTAAGAATCTCTTTCCATGAACACTATGAAACTAATCACTTTTTATAATTTTTAAGGTTTGTAATAGTGTGTATACTTCGTTTGATAATGTTGGTCTGCTCAAAGTTTTGACATTACTAAAGTCGCACAAATCTGAATTTTTATCTGGGCAAGATTTGAGCGATGTTCTCAAAATAAGCCGTGTTGCTGTCTGGAAACATATCAAAAAAATTCGTTCAGAGGGATACACTGTAGAATCAAAACAAAATCTAGGGTACAAATTGATTGGTAATACGGAACGTCTTCTGCCATGGGAAATAACTGAAAATTTAAATACAAAATTCATAGGAAAAAGAATTTATTATTTTGATAGCATGGATTCAACACAAAATTTTGCGGTAGAAATTGCACCTAATAGAAAGGAAAATGGGACGGTTGTCATATCAAAAAAACAAACCGAGGGAATGGGCAGATTGAAAAGAAAATGGAAGTCACCGGTTGGTGGAATTTGGTTATCAGTGATTGTTCATCCAAAATTTAGTACTTCGCAGATCACACTTGTACCAATTGCAACTTCACTTGCATTACACAAAGCTGTTGAAAAGGTATTAGGAATTAAGCCTATGCTAAAATGGCCAAATGATCTGACATTAAAAAAGAAAAAGGTTGCTGGAATATTGCTTGACACATCTATACAGTCAAATAAGATTGAATTTCTGGTTTTAGGTGTAGGAATTAATTTTAAAATAAAACCGCGTAATTTAGAAAAATTGCTGAAAAAAACACCAAATTTTTATGGTGTTAGTACACTAGTTGAAAAAAATGAAAAACCATTACCGTTAGTCAAACAATTTCTATATGAGTTGGAAAATGTTTTCCAGATGATTAATTCTGGATCTAATAAAAAAATTGTGACCGAGTGGACAAAAAGATCATCTACAATAGGCAAAAATGTTTCAGTTATCACTGATGATGGTCGTTTCAATGGAAAAGCAATAAAGCTAGATATTGATGGTGGATTAATCATTACCAGGGGTAAGAAAACCAAAAAATTGTTTGTGGGAGATGTTTTACACAAGAATCAATAGTTATATTTTAATTAGAATTTTTTTAAATTAAAATCTGAAACCAGAATGTTTAAAAATTTCATAAAGATATTAGTTGTTTTCTCATTTGCCATAGTTTTTCTCACTGGAACATCTTTTGCTGAGCCCATCAATACAGTAGAGCAGGTTAAGGATGCTGAAGAATATTTCCTCAATGGTGAGTATAGAATGGCTATAGAAATCTATGATGATATACTTGAGGTTTTTCCTACAGATACTAAAATACGAGAAATGAAGGCTATTTCGCTGAGTAATATGAGGCTCTATACTACCTTAGCGGCTCAGCCAGTCAGTGGTGTCTCAACACAATATGACAAATATTATTTAAATGAAAAATCTATGCTGGAATTCTATACTGTATTAGAAACTGATCCAAACAGTGTCATAGCATTAAATGGTTTGGGATTAGGCTTTGGGAATTTTGGAGAGTATGGTGAAGCAAAAAAATATTTTGATAGAGCTCTAAAATTGGATCCTGATAATTATGTATCAAAAAATTATCTTGAATATTTAGAAAAAATTATAAAAAAATATCCATACAAGCCTACAGAAAAACCTGCATATCTTTTAAAATTTGAAGAAAATACCATACCACATTGGATTAGAAGTAACGCAAGCTGGTGGGCTGCTGATAAAATAAGCGATAATGACTTTATCTCTGGCATTCAATACCTTATTGAAAATAAAATCATTAAGCTAAGTTCACAAAATGTTAAAAAAAATACCTCAGATAATATTCCGGCTTGGGTTAAAAACAACGCAGGATGGTGGGCTGCAGGAAAGATTCCAGATGAGGATTTTGTATCAGGGTTAAAATATCTAATTGAAAACGGCATAATGAAAATCACTGTACAAGAAAACTCTGAATTAGTAAAAAAAGAGCTGGATAGAAAGGCTTGGAATTTTGAACAATATCTAAGAAAAATTCAAAGTGATATAAAAAATGAGAAAAGATTCATTGAATATCCCAATCCAAGCAGTGAAGTGATGAAAAAATATTGGAAAGATTACCACAAGTGGAATCTTGGTCAGTATCTAACATTGCCCTCACATGTATTTCCTGATCCTAAAATCTATTTAGTTGATGACGTCTACCACATTGAATACAACGTTTATGTTAACGAACAGCCAAAAAGACTTCCTCTTGATCATGTTAGTACATTAAAAAACGCATTTGCTTTTTGGGAGAGCGCTAAATTAACTACAAATGATGGTAAGGCAGCAGTTGTAAAATTTTACCAAGTTAATACAAAATCGGATGCAAATATTTGGGTGACGTGGGTTATGAGAAACCTTGGTGACGGTGTCCTTGGTCATGCAAATCTTG
The DNA here is from genome assembly GCA_012964965.1 of Candidatus Nitrosopelagicus sp. The sequence goes on along the minus strand of DTTB01000109.1, from coordinate 2,625 downwards.
GCAAGGGTGTAGTTGAAGTTGCGCTTGGTGGCTATGGTTGTGATGGTACCACACAACTGTTTACTATTGATACTGTTGAAACAATCATGAAACACGAACTAGGACATTCACTTGGATTCGAACACTTCACTGACAGAAACAACATCATGTATCCCTCGATCAAGAATGCTAACTATGCCTACTGCCTGCTAAGCTAATAGACTAACACAGAAAAAAACACGAAAAATATAATTTTAAAATAAGATTAGCTTAACCTATCAACAAAAAACCATAATTTAGTAATAAAATCCTTATATGACAATTTTGTATTATAATTACATGGATAATAATTTAGGCAAACAACGATGCCCAGCATGTACCAAAGCTAAAATGGTTTTGGACGAAACTACAGGAGAATTGTTCTGTAGTGTTTGTGGATTTGTGGAAACCGAAAAAATTACGGAAGGAGGTCCAGAATGGCGCTCATTTTCAAATGATGGCGGGGATAGAAGCCGTGTTGGTGCTGGTACCTCAATTACTATGCACGATATGGGTCTTTCAACTATCATCGGTGTACAAAACAAGGATGCTACCGGTAAGCCACTTGGATCATCCATGAAAAAATCTATAGAAAGGCTTAGAACATGGGATAGCCGTTCACAAGCACATTCTTCGTCAGAAAGAAATCTTCGTCAAGCATTGAGTGAAATGGACAAACTGAAGGACAAGTTAACTTTAACAGATACTGTTATTGAAAAAGCAGCCTACATCTATAGAAAAGCAATTGAACGAAAGCTTGTCAAGGGCAGATCAATTCACGGTCTAGTAGCTGCATGCATCTATGCTTCATGTCGTATGACTGAAACTCCTAGGACATTGGATGATATAGCAGAAGGAATTAATATCAAGAGAAAGGATGTTGCAAGAAGCTACAGAATAATCTTTAGAGAACTAGACCTCAAAATACCAGTAGCAGATCCAGTCAAAGGTGTATCTAGAATTGCTAGTCTGGCTGGTCTTGGTGAGGCAACAAAAAGAAAAGCTCTCATCCTACTAAATAAGGCAAAAAAGATTGGCATGGTAGCTGGAAAGGATCCTATGGGAATAGCTGCCGCTGCATTATACTTAGCCTGTATTTCAACAGGTGGTAGCAAAACTCAAAAAGAGATCTCCATTGCATCAGGAGTCACTGAAGTGACGATTAGAAACAGATGTGTTGGATTAAAAAAACTATTGTGACAACAACCATCTTTAAATTTTTAATTCTATCATTTTATCTCTGACAGTGCTTCAGTTTCTTTACGTTTGGTCACAAGAAATATTCCTACTGTAATCCCAAATTGATAAAATGCATAGAGCATTATTTGAAATGCTGTAGGTACAAAATCGGTGAATTTTCCAAGTAAGACAACAATGAGGACTGCACAGCTAATTACAAAAATGAAGTATCTAGCGATCTGATGTATATTAGCAAATTTCAAAAATATTATCAGTGTAACCGAAACAAATATTGCAATAGCAGCCCCAACTCCAGCGTTAATACCCATTACATTAACAATTAGAGTAAATACTTCTTCAATTGTTTCCGGAATGGTTATCTCGGATACTGAAATTTTGACTGGTTCGGCAAATTTTAATACACTTGCTATGGCATTAATTGAAAAAAGTGCTAGTAAAACAATTGAAGCAGATCTTGCATGCCTTTTTAGACTTGGAAAGCGGGAACGAATGCCACGCCCCATTATTGCTCCTTGCAACAGTCCAATTCCAATCACTACAGAAAAAGTTATCAAAAAATTTTGCTCTGCCAGTTCAAGTATATTCAAAGTTATTCCTACAAGTAGAAAATTAAAAATGTATTTAGGAATAAGGGTTTACGAAATTAACTCTGACCTTCAATGCCCATTAATGTAAGCGTTGAACGAATTTTGTCAATTTTTCGGATTTTCCAAGTAATCGTCTCGCGTAAGGTCTCAACCTGATCAGACTCTACCTTAGCCAAAATATCATAGGCCCCAAATGTCCCATGTACTTCTTTGACACCGTCTATGGTTTTTAATTCTTCAATAACTTTCTCCTCAGAACCAATCTCACAGTTAATCAAGACGTATGCTTCTGCCATGTTTATACTACGTCCTACAGATATTTAACCTGAGATATCCATTCTATGAAGATTTTTTATCAACTCATGCCTATGATATATGAATATGGAACCTAAGGGATATGAATTGCTAAAAATTGAAACAGAAATTGGTAAGCTTGAAAAAGAACTGTCTATTCATTTTGAGGATTTAAAAAAACATGAAATAGATGAGGATTCCGTGTCTGAAAATTCTATCTACAAAAAACTGCACAAGATGAATGTTTGTTGTTTGAAACTTCTTGAAACCTATAGAGAATATACTAATAGGCTGAAAAATAATAGGTAAAAAATACTCAGCAGACTAAGCGCTTATCTCCAATCAGTCTTTTTTTGTGTACAATTTGTGCATTTTAAACCATCCATTTTCTGACCACAGGTTTTACAATACATAGAAAAACCAAGCACATCATATTTTGATGTCCTGAAATATTTGTAAAGTAAAATTCCTGAAATTAAAATTCCAATAACTGCAGCTGCAATCCATAATAACATAGAATAATTAC
>DTTB01000108.1 GCA_012964965.1 Candidatus Nitrosopelagicus sp. | reverse complement strand
AGTAATTTCATCTCTATGTGCCAATTCACTTGGTTTTCTTAATCGCAAGAACCCATAAATCGTTTCATCTTTATCGTCAAAAGAAATGAAAATTTCTCTTCCATGAGAGGAATCATATTCTTCTCTGTCAAGTTTCAAAAGTTCTGATGGTGTGTTTTTTCTAGATAAACCAGCTTCCCTACATCTAATACATTTACAAGCATATCCTTGGTCTTCCAATCGTTTGTGTATAATCTGTCTCAAGTTACCCAATTTTGGTCCGGCTTGAATCTCATTTGGTGTGATTTCTCTCTGAACGCGCATAATTCTAACCCATTTTGGAACTATTTTTTTTGCTTCAGTCAATACAGTTAACATCTCTTCGTCAGAATACGGAATGTACTTTTTTGCAACAAAGTCATCGTATAATGGTGTATTCTCTAAAACTAACGACGGATAGATCTTTAGCATATCTGGTTTAAGATTTGAATCATTGAACAATTTCTTGAAATCACTAATATCTTCATCAGGCGTCATTGTGGGTAATCCTGGCATCATATGTGCAACAATCTTATAGCCAGAATCCTTCGAAATTTGGAACGAGTCTATAACGTCATGATAGTCATGCCCTCTATTAACAATCTTGTAAACTCTTTCGTGTAAACTTTGAACACCGATTTCAACTCTTGTCACACCATATGATAACATTAGGTCAACGTGTTCTTTTTTACAATAATCTGGTTTTGTTTCAATAGTGAATCCAACGTTCCTATTTTTTGCATTTTCATTATTTTTCATAGCTATTTGCAAATTAGGTGAGTCGAATCCATTTAATCCATCATAACATGATTTGATAAAATTCTCTTGGTAATCTTTTGGCATGAAAAGAAATGTTCCGCCAACAATAACTAACTCTATTTTTGTTACATCATGCCCAAATAATTGTAATTGATGAAGTTTTGAAGTAATCTGAATATTTGGGTTATATTGATTTTTTATTGCATTAATTGTAACTGGTTCTTTTCCCGTGTAGCTATTCGGTGTATTAAATTCAATTCCACCTGGACAATAAGTGCATCTCCCATGTGGACAAGCAAATGGTTTTGGCATTAGTGCGATTACTGCCACACCAGATGCAGTCTTCACTGGTTTTTTTAGTAAAACATTTTGCAGTTTTTTGTACGATCCCCCATCTACTGTTGATAAAATTTCATAGTTTTTTGGTATTCTATCCAGCGAATATTTTGTACAGATCCTTTTTATTTCTAATTTTGCCTGTTTTTTAGTCGGTTCCGTAATTTGTAAAAGACTTTGTGATATCTCACTGCACGCTCTAGAAAAATTTGTGTTTTTCATCAGTTACTGTGATAAATTCTAACATAAATTCCTTAAAGATGTTGGTTATGATAAGATTAGACTTATCGACGTCTTTTCTTTTTCTTCACAGATGTTTTTCGTTTATTCTTTGTTTTTCTGCCAGCTGGATTTCTTTTTCTGGCAAGACTTCGCCTAAATCTTAAATTTTTTAATTGAACTAAAGTAACCTTATCTGCCGTCTCTCTTGTTTGTTGATTAAGAAAATTTTTGCCTTTTTCAGTAAGAAGAGTTCTACCATCATCATCAATAGTTACAAACTCATTTTTAACAAGATTTTTGACAAATTCTTTTTTTAGTTCTTCTAATCCAAGAGGCTTTGTTTTAGTTACAGTTTTTTGCGGTTGTATGCCTTGCTGTGTTAAAAATGTCGAAAGGTAATCAGCACCTTTTTGGAGATATTGGACTTCTTCAGATTCAACATTTTTGTCCTCATCGTGTTTCTTTTTTGCATTAAGCAGATGCCCAATTAACAAGTCTGCAGTGTTGAGATTTTTCTCAGTTTCTGACAATGTAATTTTTGGGCAGGACTTGAATTTATACTCTATTTACTTCAAAAGTAAA
>DTTB01000107.1 GCA_012964965.1 Candidatus Nitrosopelagicus sp. | reverse complement strand
TAGTAGTATCATTCATACTAATCATTTCTACGCCTGGCTTTTATTCTCAGATAATCTAGATAGTGCATCATGTTAGGTTGGCGGGCTCGTCCCCCGCCTTTTTTTATTTACTGAACTATTGAATGATTTACTGATAAACTAATTTATCTAGTTTTTATCCAGTTTTTATTATGACATTTACATTTACAATTATCATCACAAAAATTTGTAGCGCAATATGAACATCTGAGCTTAAACATGGTAATTTTATGCAAAATTTCTATTTAAGCAACTAATCTACGTAAGCATAGAAAATTAAAGAAATGTTTTGATTTCTGCTTAAATTAAATAGTTAAACAGCAAATTAGCAATATGGCAGGACAAAAAATAGATGGTATTGAGGTTTCAAATGCGGTTAAAGAGATTTTGAAGAATGCCGTTGAAAAACTAAAATTAGAAGGAGTGAAGCCATGCCTAGCTACAGTCTTAGTGGGTGATGATCCAGCATCTGCAACTTATGTAAAAAATAAACACATGGCGTGTGAAAAAATTGGGATTAAAACAAAGGATCATAAGTTGCCTACAGAAACTACTCAAAAACATCTTGACGAAATAGTTAGTAAACTAAACCAGGATAAAGAAGTTCATGGGATACTTGTTCAACTACCATTACCAAACCATTTAGATGAATTTGCAACAGTTTCTAGAATATCGCCTATAAAAGACGTTGATGGTTTGACTCCTCAAAATGTTGGATTACTATCTATGGGGAAATCCATCTTAAAGGCATGCACACCTTCTGGAATAATGGAGATGTTTTATTATTACAAGATTAATCTTGAAGGCAAAAGTGTGGTTGTGATTAATAGAAACAACTTGATAGGAAAGCCGCTATACCATTTACTACTGCAAAATAATGCCACTGTCATTACTTGTCATTCAAAAACTAAAAACCTTAAAGAGTTTTGCCAAAACGCAGACATAATTATAACTGCGGTAGGAGATCGTACAAAATTCAAACTAACTTCAGACATGATAAAACAGGATGCTATAGTGGTTGACGTTGCGATTTCAAGACATGAAGGCAAATTAATTGGTGATACAGATTATGATGATATTATTCAAAAAGCATCCTGGGCTACACCAGTTCCAGGTGGGGTGGGACCTATGACGGTTGCTATGTTACTAAAAAATACTGTAACAGCTGCATCACTAAATAAGGAAATTGTCGGTTAGTGTTCAAAAGGCTGCGCTTCGAAAGCACCTTCTTGAAAAACGAGATGCAATATCAGATGAATTTAGAAATATATCAAGTAATAAGATACACCAAAACCTCAAGCAAGTTGACTCGTATATTAACTCACAAAACATTGCTTGTTATTTTTCGATTGGTAGTGAAATTGACACATATGATATTATGCTAGGCATATTAGAACAAGGTAAAAACATGCTTCTACCTAAGATTGTAGACAATAATCTGGAATTTTATGTTGTTCCAAATCTTGAAAAATTAGAAAAAGGTATCTTCGATATTATGGAACCGAAAGATAGTTGTAAGAAGGCGGAAAATATTGACTGTATCCTAGTTCCCACTATAGGAATTTCAAAATCAGGAGATAGATTGGGATATGGAAGGGGCTACTACGATAAATTTCTCTCTTCCACAGGAGCAGTAAAAATATCATTAACTTACTCAAAACAAATTGTCAAATCCATACCCAGCGAGTCCCATGATATCAAAATTGATTTGATAATTACGGAAGATGAAATTATTAAAGTATCATAGGTAAGTTAAGTAAAAATTGACCTAACTTATACCGATACCACCAGCAACCATATTATCGCAACTAGAACCACCACACATTCAACACCGAGCATAATTTTGAAGTATCCTTTCATGATATTCTAAGATAATACATTATCTTAAAAATTGTGGACATTCTGGAA
>DTTB01000106.1 GCA_012964965.1 Candidatus Nitrosopelagicus sp. | reverse complement strand
CAGCCTTTTTCTTTGCTTCAGCCTTTTTCTTTGCTTCAGCCTTTTTCTTTGCTTCGACCTTTTTCTTTGCTTCAGCCTTTTTCTTTGCTTCAGCCTTTTTCTTTGCTTCAGCCTTCCCTGCTTCTGGTTTTTTAGGTTGAGGTTTTGAATAATGCTTAGTTTTTTTCTTCCTAGTTACGTTTAATTTAGATTTTGATTGTTTTAGTTTGTTTTTCATATTTGGAATTTTCTGCAATTCTGAATTTTCTAATTCATTTTTTTTCTCTACCATAAAATCACTTTCTTGTCTTGGATTTCTGCTATTATTATCTATTATGCGAGTTAATTGTCTAACTAACTTTGACAAATAAGTTAAATCGCAGTCGAGCAAACACGCACTAGTTTGCGTCTTAGAAGATTTAGAGTTAGAGCTTTTCGTTGTGTTCATGATTCGGGTGAAATCACAGTTGGAGACCTGGCTGCCTTTGTTGGAAGAAACGAAAGTGGTAAAACTACTATCCTACAAGCGTTAATGCTGCTAAACAGGGATGAAATAGTTTCAGATCTTGATTTGTGTGATGAAATGGTCGAGGAGTTAAAGTCAGAAATTAAACTTGTTGAGGGAGAATTTGATTTAAATGAAAATGAGATTGGATTAATTCGTGAAAAATTTCCTACTTTTGATATAAAAAAAATAACAGTTTTTAGGACCAACAAAAATCCTGAAATACAATATGACTTTGGTGATCTTAAACTTGATCAGAAAAAAGATACTGGTATTAAATCTTGGAAAAATCTTACTGAATATATACTAAGTTTTGTTGAGACAATCCCAAATCACATACGTGTACAATTGGATACTAAATTTTTTGAAGATCACACACTAAAAGATAAGGAGTTTTTAAGAAAAAGGCTAATAAGTTTCCACGATAATATTTGTGACAAAGCATCTGATGAAGAGCAAATAGTTTCTGAATGGGAAAAAATTTATGGTAAAGTGATGAGTGATTTTGAAAATATTTCGATTGAGAACACGGAAAGAATTCCAATAGAACAATTTATTCTAGATAATTTACATCCGCGCTTTGTTTATTTTTCTGATTATAAGAAAATTTTAGGAAACATAAATCTAAACGAATTCGTTAAAGGATCTGCAAGATCTGAAGCTGGTGGAATTGAATTACTAGAAGAGTTTGATAGAGCTGAAACTGTTAGAAATTTACTTTATCTGGCAGAATTAGAAATAGGAAAGTTAGATGAACTTAAACATAGTCCCTCAAAATTAATTAAATTTCTAAACACATCTAGTAAAAAACTTACAGAACGTCTAAATCCTTCGTGGAAAGGTGAACCAATTAACGTAGAATTAAGATTAAATCCAGGAAATATTTTGAGTGTAGTAATTTCAGATATTCATAAAGATGGAACGATTACCAATATGGGTTTGTTAAATAGAAGAGCGGAAGGTTTCAAATGGATATTCTCGTTTATAGTAAATTTTGCTGCTGAAACACAAAAATCAGAATTAAATGAAGCCATTTTGTTACTGGATGAACCTGCTAGAAATCTACATCCAACACAACAGCGAGGAATATCTGATCTGTTGAAAAATCTTGCAGGCTCGAACCAGGTGTTATATGCCACACATTCACCCTTTATGATATTTGATTATACTCCTGGCAATCTTCTAGTTGTTGAGCTTGATCAGAAAAAACATCTAAGTAAAATCTACTACGACTACTGGAATGCAGATGATGATACACTTACACCAATTCTTTATGGATTAGCAAAAGGATTAGTCGATTCAATTATTGATAGAGAAATTGGCAGCAATTCACGCCCACTCATTATAGTAGAAACGATGTCAGATACAATGTACCTGAATGCCTTTGATAAATTCCTTCAGGATCCAAATATATCAATGAATCCTCTTAACGTTGTACCAGCTTACAACAAAAATTCAGTATTACCTCTATCAATTTTTTATAGAAATCATGGTTATAATACATTCATACTTCTTGACAATGATTATGAATCTAAACGAATTGCCGAACAGTTAAAAACTAATAAATTCTCACCTGCTCAAACTATATTTTTTGAGAGAGAAGGTGAACTTCTTCAGTCAATTGAAGATTATATCGTAATTGAAGACTACTTGTATGCTGTAAATCAAACTTATGAAATAAAATTGCGGAAAGAAGGATATACCGGTATTACTAAAGAGCAGGTACTAGCTCAAGGGGAAAAAGGAATAGTTGAGAATCTAAAGGCATTATGGATGAAACATGATGGTTATTGGGGTCAATTTGAAAAGGAAGAAGTTTGTAGGTACATATGTGGAAAAATTGCCTTACAAGAAACAAGTTTTTTAACGGAAAAAACAAGAAATCGAGTGCGTGTATTATACCGGTTAATTGCTGAACGCATACGCCAGTACCAAAATTTAACATCAAAAGTTTAATCTAAAAATAATAACTGTGTTTAATATAGATATATTTTAATTATCAAGTTAAAATGAAATTTAATTAAAGTTTTATTGTAGACGTGAGATTCATGAATAACATGCAGGTCTATTCAAAATATGTAATTTCAGTTTCGCTGATATTCGTGTTGTCTATTTTCACAATATTTTCGATTTCTGAAGTACAAGCTGCTGAAAATATTTTCGTAAATGCAAAAAGTTTTGAGAATACAATAATTATTGAATTTGAAAATGTGGAGGGAAATACGTCAAATATAAAGACGATTAGAATGTGGTTAAGCTCAGATAATTCATTCACATCTTTCAAGTCGGAGCCAGGTTGGGGTGGTGGAAAATATTCTGATGGACAGCTCTTAGTATTTACTGCAACTAATCCATTAAAACCAGGCGAATCGGTGAAATTTGGTGTTATAACAGACAAAAAGGCTTCAGGAATTACCTGGAAAATACTTGATCAAAATGAGAACCAAATAGATACAGGTAATACTTTACCTCAGGAAATTTCACAGGCATCACCAATTATTGAAGAGGATGCAAAAATGATTGAGGAAATCAAAGAAACAGCAGCGAGTCTTTATGGTACAAAAAAATTCATTCCAGAAAAACTTCGGGTTGATTCAAACGTAAGATTAGTGGGTAATGGATTCAATTCAGAGCAATTATTACAATTTTATCTTGATAATATTTCTCTAAAATCCATTAAAACCGATAAACAAGGAAATTTTATAGCTACTTTGCATATTCCAGACACTGTTAATCCCGGTACAAGCGAATTTATAATAAAAAATGAGTTTGGAGATTTACAAAGTACTAGTATTAATATTTCTGAATCAAAAAATAGATTTTTACGGCAAGCCTCCGAGTTTGAAATTACTGACATTCCTAGAGAAATAAGGATGGAAGATACACTATCTATCTCAGGCAATGGTCCACCTTTAACCACGATCATATTATCAATAAATAATGAACAAGATGTCTTAGAAAAAGTCCGTGTCATAGATATTAATCCAAATGGAAAATGGTCTTTTGAAGAAATAGTAACCACTGATGAAATTTTGGGTGCAAAAACATACCTTTTAAAAAACGGTCTTAATTATATTTTAAGAGAAATTGAATTCAAGTCTGATAAATTATTGAGTTTTTCTACTGCTGCTACAAGATATAGTTCGGGAGATACTATTATTTTTACTGGCAGCGGTATACCTAACAAAGATCTTACACTGTTTGTTAAAGATCCTAATGGTAAAATCATTCACTTTGATATTATAAAAATTGGCGCATCTGGAGAGACACAATATGAGTTTACAACTAATAATACATTTGAAACTGGAACGTACGTCTTGGTGACAATGCACGAAAACGAATCAGACGCTCATTTGTTTGGCATTGGTCAATACCCAACGACTCAAATTGTTGTATTGACAGATAAAACGAATTATGCTGGTACTGGGTCTTCTACTGCATTCATAAACATAGTGGGACCCCCATCAACTTCTTTATTGCTTACAATTATTGACCATCAAGATAATATTGAATTTTCTAATACTCTAACAACTAATGCTGCGGGTGAATATAGATACGAATTAGACATAACAGGTTATACTACAGGAGTATACAAAGCTGTAGTTTCAAAAGCAAATATTCAGGACTCAACTAAATTCGCAGTTGGAGTGCAAACAGGATCTGGTGATATTTCGTTAACTCCGCCTAAACAATCTTATCTTCCTGGGGAACAGCTTGTTATCAGTGGACAAACAGAACAGAGTAATTCAATATTAACAGTCTCCCTCATTGATCCATCAGGAAACACCGCAACTAAAATTGAAATCTTTTCAGATAATTCAGGTAGTTTTTCAACAGACTTGTTAGGAATTCCAGCCACTGGGGAAATAGGTGATTGGAAAATCATTATCAACAGCAAGTTAGATACTGCAGAAAATATTATAACTGTGTCTACGACTATAGGGACTAGTTTATCATTAGACATCGAAAAAACAGTATACCAACCTGGGGAAACAGTATCAATTAAGGGAACGTCTCCAACTACCGTAAGCTATGTTATTATCACTATCAAAAATTCTAGTCAGGAAACAATTGAAGAATTAGAGACTCCGTTAACAGCAAATGGTGATTTTTCACTTCCATGGATAATTCCTACTGACTTGCCATTTGGTATGTATACCATAGAAATAAGTGACAATACGGACACTGATAGTATCCAAATAGATATTCAATAATATTGTAATTAAAATAATTTTTATTCCCATTAATTATTAAAATTTGTATGAACTTGAAGGAAAAAATTTCAGAATATTCTGACTATCCAAAAAAAGGTATATTGTTTAGGGATTTTAGTCCAATACTTAAGGATCCATCTGCATTATCGTTTGTTGTTGAAGAATTTTCAAAACAATATAATCCAAAAGATGTTGACGTGTTTGTAGGAATTGAGTCTAGAGGATTTATTGTTGCATGCGCCCTTGCTCAAAAATATAACAAAGGAATGGTTTTACTTAGAAAAGAAGGCAAGTTACCCGGAAAAACTGAAAAAACTTCGTATACAATCGAATACGGCAAGGCTGTAATGGAAATTCAAAAAACAGCATTAAATCGCGGTGAACAAGTTGTGATTTGTGATGACTTGCTAGCTACAGGAGGAACGGCAAAGGCTGCTGCAGTATTAGTGGAAAAAGTAAAAGCAAAAGTTACTGGCTTTGCATTTATCATTGAACTAACTGAATTGAATGGAATCAAAGAAATAAGCAACTACAAAACAATTTCATTGGTGAAATACTAGTGGTTAAAGATCAGGCAGAGATTGGAATTTTTGGCGGCACAGGGATTTATGATTCTGGATTGTTACAAGATAGTAAAGAAATCATAATCGATACACCGTATGGTAAAACATCTGACGTAATAACAATTGGAGAGTTTGATGGGAAAAAAATTGCATTTATGCCAAGACATGGAAAAAAGCACTCTATTCCACCACATATGATAAACTACTGTGCAAACATCTGGGCTTTCAAGGAATTGGGAATTACAAGGATTATTGCTCCTTCTGCAGTAGGAAGCTTGAAGGAAAAAATAAAACCTGGCCATTTTGTTCTTCCATCCCAATTTATCGATTTTACTAAATCGCGAAAAAACTCATTTTCTAAGGATGGAAAAGTTATTCACATATCAGTTGCAGACCCATTTTGTCCAGAACTACAAAAAATTATTTCGGATGTGACGGAAAATCAGAATATAACGATGCACAATGATTGCACCTATGTTTGTATTGATGGACCAAGATTTTCAACAAAAGCGGAATCAAAATTCTATAAATCTATTGGGGCTGATATTATTGGAATGACGTTGGTTCCAGAATGTCAGCTTGCAAGAGAAGCACAAATGTGTTATGTATCAATTTCTACTGTTACAGATTATGATGTATGGGCGGAAAAATCTGTTACCGCTAAAGAAGTAATGAGTACTTTATCTAAGAACGTTGAAATTACAAAAAAACTCCTCATAGAATTAATAAAAAAAATGCCAGAAAATTTCACTTCTAATAGGACATGCTCTTGTGAAAAGGCATTGTCTGAAGCAGTATTCTAATCATCAATAAATGATTCACGTTTTAAATTATCAGGAATACTGAAATTTCCTGAAATAAGTTTTTTTTGCAACTCGTCAATAATTTTATCAACATCATATCCTTTTTCTTGGAGTTTATTTTTCATTTCTTCAGATTCTTCTACTCCAATGTTTTGCCCTCCTATACGTCCAAATGCTATTGCTGAAAACTCGAACATATTATCATCAAGTTCAAATGTTCCATTCATTTTTGCAGCCATTTGTGAACCATCAACACTGTTTACGTGTACTTTCAGGTTCAAGAAAATCTAGATTTCCACTGCTCTGTTCAAGTGATCTTCTACCAGAAAACTGCTATGATAATCGTCAACTATCTTATAATCCTCCATTTTAAGATCTAAAATTTTTTCATCAGTTGTTTCATATTTTATAATTCCATTTTGTTTTAATTTTACAAGTTTCCATTTGTCTTGTCCCTTTTGAATTGCGCTTATAATTACCGCCCATTTTTCATTATCTTCTATTCTTGGCATCCCAACAGTCTCAGTTATTGATTCTATTCCTAGTTGTTTTTCTTCACAAAATTTTTTTTTGCAGGCAGCACAACGCCAAACATCTACACTACCTATAGTTCTCTCGTTGATGTTAATATTAACAGGGGCTAGATATGTGATTTGAGGGTTTTCACAACACTTGTAAATTTCACCCATACGAATTCTACGACATTTTGTTATATTTAGTCCTTGCATCATCGTATGAACCTTCTAACGCGATACCAATATTGTCAACAACTACATTTTTTTTAAAATCAATATTTTCTCGTTCGCACATTCTTCTGTACATATTTACTGCAGTAAACCTCGGATGCATCGCTTCATATTCAGTTTTAGGCATATCTATAAAACCACCTAATTCAACAAGTTTTTGAGACGTTTCTTTAGCTTCATCAACAGCCATATCTGAAAGTTCTGCAATTCGGCTAACTGACATTTTTCCCTTCATAACAACTAGTAAAAACACTTGAGCTTGATTTTCACTAAGTTTGATTTCCGATATTAGATCTTTCTTAATTTTTTCATAGTTCATGACATGTTTATTCAAAAATGCTTTATATTTGGTAAAAGAATTTCGTTAGTAATTGTCAAAGTTTAGTAAAACGGCTATATCGACTAATGAAAAATCGCTGAATTTTATAATACCCATTATCGTGCTTGTTGTTATTGGAGTTATTTATGTAATGTCTTTAAAGTCTGATAGTAATTTTGCAAATTTTATTTTAATAGGCGTGGCTGCAATTACCACATTTTATTGGGTTCATATTCTTAAAAAAATGACAAAAGATCAAAAACCAAAATTCATAGCTAGAGAAGCAGAGGCAAAGAATTGGGTTTATGATCTGATTAAGGGAGATAAACAATTTGTTTTTGTATCTGAAGTTCCAGGTCCTGATGATAAAATTATGGTAAGACTCATTGATGGAATTTTATACGTTCGTGGCTCTGGTGGTTTTTCAAAAGAAGTTGTAATTGAGAATTCAAATGAAATGCAGATATCTGATTTCAAGTACAGAAACGGCGTGTTAACACTTAAAATAAACTAAAGACTCTTCGCCAATTCAAGTTTGTATGGTAGATACTTGTCTGTTATGTTTGTTAGGCCATACTTTGAGAATGCTTCAAGTTCTGCCTTTCTTTTAATTTTTAGGATTCTTTGACAAAGTAAATTTCAATTGTATACCCATCTGGGTCATGAAAAT
>DTTB01000105.1 GCA_012964965.1 Candidatus Nitrosopelagicus sp. | reverse complement strand
CAATGTGAACCCAATGTTGCTACTGATATCAATTAGAATATCACTTTAGTACATGCACATATGAAACTATGTATCAAAACGTGTGGCTGAGATATATGAAAATATACTATCAATTAATTCCATTGTAACATCTTGTTTAATATCTTCAGGCACAGTTTTTAATATAAAATCTACCATTGAGATGTTTTTTGGTAATTGATTAGTATTTTGTTGCATTGAAAAAACAGTAATTGCGCTAGCAATATGAGCAATTGCTTTTTCTTTTACATTCAATGTATTAATTAAATATTAATTGTAATTAAGTAAAAATTTTTAATGGTTATTAAATAATGTGGAAAAATAATGGAACTAATTTATAGTGGTATTACACCGATCGATTATTGCAAATTTCAACAACATCAACTACAATTAAGGATGATGTAAGAAAGCAGATTTACCTACAAATCTTATCTGATCAATTCTGTGTTGGGATAATTTCTTCAATTATTGATAATCCTAAAACTGCTGTCGAAATTGCTAAAGCGACAAATATTCCTATTAGCACGGTTTACCGAAGATTGCAATTTCTTCAGGAAAATAAAATGCTGAAAATTTCAGGCGGATTAAACAAGGATGGGAAATATTTTGTATATCTAAGTAAATTAAAAACAATCTCAACCTTCTTTGATGGTTCAAATATGTGGGTTTCAGTTACACCAAACCTTAATTTCACAATTAACTAACAAATACTAAAAAAATCATAATAAATACTCAAATTTAAAAAGAAGAGTAATGGTTGAAACTGAATTAGGTGAATGGCGTAGAAGTCATTATTCAAAAGACATAGACGCATCCATGGAAGGATCAGATGTAACAATAATGGGTTGGATTTCCAGCATAAGAGGCCATGGCAACATTACATTTCTAACACTTGTAGACAAAATGGGAGCGATCCAGGTTGTTGCAAAAAAGGGTTCAAGTCCAGATGATCTAGTTCAAAGCATATCCAAACTGAAGGAGCATTCTTCTATAGGATTAATTGGAACGGTGAAAACATCTGAAAAGGCACCAAATGGAATAGAAGTATCACCAAAGGATCTTAGAATATTTTCATCTGTTGAGAAGATTCCGCCATTTGATCCACATGCAAAAACTGTAAAAAATATTGATACACGACTTGAGATTAGAGCAATTGATTTACGTCGTAATGCACTGCAACAAGTTTTCAAAGCACGAAGTAATGTACTCAAATCAATACGTCAGTATTTTTATGATCATAATTTTACTGAAATTAACACACCAAAAATGATCGCTACTGCCACAGAAGGTGGTGCAGCATTGTTTCCGATTTTTTATTACAACAAAGAAGCATTTCTTGCTCAAAGCCCACAATTGTATAAGGAGCAATTAACAATGAGTTTTGAGAAAGTTTTCGAGATCGCACCAATCTTTCGAGCTGAGCCATCCAGAACAAACAGGCATTTGTCTGAGGCAATATCCATCGACTTTGAGGAAGCATATGTTGATTATAACGACGTGATGAGTAGAATTGAGCAAATCATAAAACAAACAATTTTGACAATGCAGGAGTTTTCTAAAGATAACGATGATGTTGAATTTACAATTCCTGAGATCTCAGATACTATTCCACAATATACTTATTCTGATTTATTAGAAAAAATTCAAGCTACTGGTGCTAAGAGTCAATGGGGTGATGATTTGTATCCAGCGCAATTAAACAAAATTGGGATAACTGGATTTTACTTTATCAAAGATTGGCCTGTAGGTCCAAAGCCATTTTACGTCAAAGTGAGCAATGATAATCCTAAGATTTCCGAGTCATTTGATTTAATGTATGGAGACTTGGAGCTTTCTTCTGGCAGTACTAGAATTGCGAAAAAATCTGAGCTTGAAGATAGAATGAAAAACAAGGGCATGAAGATAGATACATTCGGTTATCATCTAGGTGTTTTTGATTATGGCGTTCCACC
>DTTB01000104.1 GCA_012964965.1 Candidatus Nitrosopelagicus sp. | reverse complement strand
ACATATTCTGAATTTGGAATAGCAACTTTTACTTCAAGTTTAAAATCTTCTATTATCTTCTTTAGCTGTCTAATTTTACTATCTTGAATAAGACCAGCAATTTTTTTATCTAGATAAAGTCTGCCGTTTAATTTACTAGTATTATGTTGGTCAAAGAGTTTTACTATTGCATCCAAGTCAGAAGTAGTAAATCTATGTCCTGAAACCAGTCTGATTTTGGCATGGTGGTGTTGTATATTTTCCAAACCAAAAGTCAATGTACTCAAGCTTTTGACCGAGATGAATTCTATAGTTCTGTCATACTGAATACTATTAGTTAAACAAGGAATGAAAAATTCTGATACAACATCATCCCTGTCTGATCTATATTCCTGTTTTAAGGATAAATCACGTAATGTCAATAAAATAAAAACAAGTATGAATTATTTAAGGAACACATTGAAAGGAAAATGCTCCCGTCGGGATTTGAACCCGAGATCATTGGCTTGAGAAGCCAATATGCTTGGCCGGACTACACCACAGGAGCTCGTAAAAACGAGAATTAATTATAATTTAAAGCAATTGTCTTGTTTTCGTATACAACAAGTAAAAACCATCAGCATTTACATTAATGGTAAAAAATTATCATTTTGAAACTTTATACAAAATCTAATCTCATGATTTTTGATTTGGAAGCTAAAAACATATTAGAAAAACTTTCGATTGAAAATTGCCCTGTTGGTATGGGGGGTTGTAAGAGCCAGGGACATAGCTATGATTGCTGTGAATATGATATAACAATATTTGATGGGAAAAAACAAAAAGAGTCTTTTCTTGAATCTGACGGAATATTTTATCATATTTATCATGGAACGTTACAGGAAACATCACCTGATATTTTATTGCAGTATGACGGTATGACTATTTTGCTTGACGAACAGTGGGAACTTCGTATGCTATTATCAAAAATTAAAGAAAAAAAAGAACGAATTTTTAACGCCTACATTAAAAATTGTTTGGTCGAAGCGGGAATATGTATAACGAAGACAAAAAATGGATTAAACACTGATCCATATTCTTCTTCGTGGCTAAAATGTGCGGCATATTTTCTTGCTGATGCCGTATCCGTGTTAAATTTTCAGCGTCCCAGTCCTGTACATATGCTAAAGATGTTACGTGAATCCAACAAAAATAAAATCAATGAGTTAATTTCACCAATAACCGAGTCAATTGGAATAGAGAGAGCCACGCCATCTCTCCTTTCTAGGATGTTAAAGTCAACTGTGGGATTTTCAGATTTGATAGAGGATAATTCTCACTCTAAGATAATTTCTCAGAAATATCGCTATATGATAGAAAATTCATTATTTTCTGATTGTTACTTTTATTTGGGATACATTAACAGAAACAATTTCAAAAAAATTCAAGATCTTCATAGAAAGCCAGAACTAATTCATATATTGAAAACTGGATTTGATCTGGAAAGTGATACAACTAAGATTGAGTCAGAGGCTACCAAATTACACAAATCTACAAACTATTTACTTTCATTATCTCATGAATGATTTTTGGTATTCCAAGTATGTTTTGATACCATTTTATCCCTACAAATTAAACAAGTCATAATTGGTTTGCACGCCAACAGAAGTGAGAGGGATTAATCCCTCAAACTTCATTTTTGCGATAAGAGTAGATTGGTATGTATAGTGTGATATTTCGTACTAGGTATGAAATACAAATGTAGAACTTGCCTAACAACCTGTAATGATATTATAGAACATATCAAAAAAGTACATGGTTTTTCAGAATCTTACATAAATGATTCACTCAAAACAAACTCAAACAGCTACAAAAATTCTTTTGAGAAAATAGGATAATTAAAAAGTGAGTTTTCAATCTCTGCGCTTTGGTCTTATGAGACCTACACACTCAAAATTAATAGAAAACTAGTATAACGCTGTGATTTTTTTGATAAAGTTTTAAAACCATGTATATGATCCATTTTGCATGACC
>DTTB01000103.1 GCA_012964965.1 Candidatus Nitrosopelagicus sp. | reverse complement strand
AGTCAAGTAAAATTTGGGCTAAGCAATTTTTGAAGCGTAACAATATTCCTACTGCTTCATTTGAGGTGTTTGACGATGCAGTAAAGGCAAAAGAACACATTAACAAAATTGATTATAATGTTGTCATAAAGGCTGATGGTCTTGCAGCTGGTAAGGGTGTGATTGTTTGCAAGAGTAAAGATGAAGCTGAAAAAGCTATCGATACGATGTTAGTGGATAAAAAATTTGGTGATGCAGGAAACAAGATCATAATCGAAGAAAGAATTGATGGTATAGAAGCATCATACATTGCTTTGTCTGACGGAAAAATCGCGATATCAATGGCTACAAGCCAAGATCATAAGAGAGTGTTTGATAATGATAAAGGACCAAATACTGGGGGAATGGGTGCTTATTCGCCAACACCAATCATAGATAATGATCTTTCTCAAAAAATACAGGAAAAAATTATTGATAAAACAATTTCATCCCTAAGAAATGAGGGAATTACATTCAAGGGATTTCTTTACGCAGGCATAATGCTAAAGGATGATGAACCGTATGTTCTTGAATATAATGTTAGAATGGGTGATCCTGAATGTCAACCCATCTTAATGCGAATGGATTCAGATCTTTTTGAATATTTAGTAGGCAGTGTAGACGGTACATTGGAAAACATGGAACAAATTGCATGGAAAAATAAATCGGCGGTTTGTATCGTTCTAGCGTCAAAGGGTTATCCAGAATCATATTCAAAAGGCGAGGAAATTTTTGGTCTGGGAAATGCTTTTGATGATGCATACATATTTCATGCTGGAACAAAAGAGCTAAACAAAAAAATCATTACAAACGGTGGTCGTGTTTTAGGTGTTACCGCATTAGGTGATACCTTAGAATCAGCCATTAAGCATGCATATGGTATTACAGAGAAAATTTCCTGGGATAGCAAACACTTGAGGACAGATATCGGAAAAAAAGGCTTAGCTTACCTATGAGATTTTGATATTTTCATCTTCTGTAACTATCCAATCTATCTTGATATCATGTGAATCACTTGGTATGGATTTTACAATTTGTTTTGAATATGTCAGCGATATTTTCACTGCGTCAGTTGATGAAAGAAATCTGTCATAGTAGCCCTTTCCATATCCTAATCTAACCCCTGATTTTGAAACTCCTACTGTAGGTATTAGCACACAATCAATTTTTTCCGCCTTTTTACAACTATCCTTCGGTTCCATAATTTCGAAACTTCCTTTCTCTAATTTTTCAAGATTTGGAACAATGTAAAACTCAAGATTATCATTTACAATCCTAGGAAGTAGTAGATTCTTATCATGTTTCAAGATGTCTAGCATTATAACATGAGTATCAACTTCACTGCCAATTGGAAAGTAACAAGCAATATTTTGTGAATTGGTAAACGAAGAGATTTGTTTTATATTTTGATGAATCCTTTCACTTGAAATATCTCTTAGTTCAGCTGAAGTTGCATCTCGCTTTTCAAGGAGATGTTTTCTTAGCGCAGCCTTTTGAATATTAACCGACAATTTCCTTAATCAGTGATGCTGCGGTTACAGTATTTTTTAGTAACATAGCAACCGTCATTGGTCCCACTCCACCAGGAACCGGTGTAACCCATGACGCTTTTTGAATTATATCATCATAATCTGCATCGCCAACCAATTTGCCTTCATATTTTGAAATTGCAACATCAATCACTATTGCATCCTGTTTAATCATGTCTGAGGTTAGTTTGAATTTAGATGGATTACCAACACCAGTTATAATTATATCAGCATTTTTACAATGCTCATTGAGATTTTTAGTTTTTGAATGACACGTAATTACAGTAGCATTATTTTGTAACAGTAAATGATATAGTGGCTTTCCTATCAAATTACTCCTATTGATCATAACTACATTTTTTCCTTCAAGATTAATCTTGTAATAGTAAAACATCTCAATTATTCCAGACGGTGTACATGGCTTTAAGATGGATTTTCCCATTGACAA
>DTTB01000102.1 GCA_012964965.1 Candidatus Nitrosopelagicus sp. | reverse complement strand
AGGCAAAGCCACCTGGATTTGAAGAACCAGAATTTGTAGGCCTCTTATCGCTTGAACTCCGAGGCTCACAGGGAAGAAACTTGGCGGGATACATGGTTGTACAAAACGATACGCCAAATTTGGGTCATATGCAATTTTATGAAGTACCAATCGAGTCAGCGACTAAACTATTGGGTCCTACTTCTGTTCGTGAGGCATTGGATAGAGATCCGGACTTTGCTCAATTAAAGACGCTTTTACGAAATCCTCGAATTGGAGATAACATATTGTATCAAGTTGGTGAGCACGACACCTACTTTATTCCAGTTTATACTGCCGGTGCTGGTGGCGTTGTAGCACAACTAGGTACCATTGCAGCAGTTGGTGCCGCGTTTACTGGTGAATATTATGTAGGCTTGGGTGATACACAAGAATCAGCGTTTGAGGCATATTTACAAAAAGTAGCTGGCATCGCACCAACTGCTTCTGCCGCTAGCGGTGGCATGGGTATTGTACTAGACAAAGATGCAAGACTCGATGCAGTACTGGCAATTTTTGAAGGGAAAGGCATTATCATTTCTACTCCAACTACAATTCAATTTCCATTGTCATTTAGTATCGGTGATACTGCATTCTATTCAAAGGCTGACCTAGAATCTACAACCGAATTGGTTTCAGAATTCATTAGCAAAGCTGGAGTTGGTAAGCGTATTCTAATGTGGGAGGAAGAAAATAGGATTAACTTTGGATTTATCAAAGTCGTTGACAACACAAGTGAGCTACATTATATAGCGATTGAGGTAGGCAGCTAGTTGCTACTTGTTGTAGACAACGGATCTATCTACACAAAAAATCTGACAACCTTTCTTTCAGACAAGAAAACTGAATTTACAATCCAAAAATTTGATGAAATAAATCTATCTAACATATCAGAATTTAATTCATTCATTCTTTCAGGAAGAATCAAAAATAATAGAATAATCAACGTTATAAATTCTAAAATCATTAAACATGCAATATCTGAGAAAAAATCATTGCTTGGAATTTGTTATGGTGCTGAAATTCTAACGCAGACTCTTGGTGGTACAATTAAAAAAACTAGCAAACAAGTTAAAGGAGAAGAAACAGTTACTGTTGAAAAGAAAAACAAAATTTGCCAAAACGAAATTAACGTATTCGAAAGTCATAGGTATGAAATATCAAAATTAGGAAATCAACTTCATAGTTTAGCCAGCTCCAAATCATGCAAGTATGAGGTTATAAAACATAATGAGCTTGATATTTTTGGCACGCAGTTTCATCCGGAAATGAGTAATGATGGCCAGTCTGTAATCCAAGCTTTTTTGTCAATTTAATAGATTGAAATATGGTAAAAAAATTAGAAAAATAATGGTAAAAAAGCTAGAAATTGATCACAATGAGAAGGGAGAGATCGTTTCACCCTCCTATGTTGATATTGTTTCTAAAATCAACGAAATAATTGAGATCCTTTCAATTCAAAAAGTAGACGATAAGGACTTGCGTTAATTTGCAAACCAAAATGCGGAGTGCGGGATTTGAACACGCGACCTCCAGCTTGGGAAGCTGACGTCCTGCCAGTCTGGACTAACTCCGCTTACTGATTTTAGTAAGAATCTTACTAAAAACCGTAATTACATAGCTGAGGTTCATTCCTCTCTTTTCGATTAGTTTTTAATACCTTCAATTAATTATCCAAAGAATGTTTTACTGCAGTAATTGTAACAGACATTTTGAGGGATTTCCTGACAGGGCATTTACATTTACTTGTGGCAACTGTGGGTTAAAACAGAAATTTGACGCTTCAGGTAAAGTTTTCAGCTAGCATCATGCAGACAGGAATCTTTCCATGTTCATTCTTGAAATCCTCTAAAAGTTGCTTCATTCGTTCCTTGGGGTTTTCTACAAACTCTCGTTGATATGAAACGGTTTTTTGTTTACAAGCATCATACTCAAAGTCTGTATCAACATACTTGGAAAATCTTTCTTGTAGATTTTGGCTTTCT
>DTTB01000101.1 GCA_012964965.1 Candidatus Nitrosopelagicus sp. | reverse complement strand
AATTGTAAAAATGGACTCAGTTTTAGCAACTATAACTGAAATTAAAGAAATTTAATTCTTAAAAGAAATGGTCGCCAGAAACCGAACCAGAATTATTAAAATTAAAGTAGAAACCTTGAATGTAAGGATTATTAGCTTTGATAGTAACCCATCCCTCTGTTTTAATGAATTGTTTAATGTCAGCATCATTTGAATAGATCCTCTCTTCACAATTTGCTTTAAGAGTAAATTTTTTGGAAATTGTTGATGAATCCTCCTTCCTAAAAAAAGTCATTTCAATTTCAGAATCTCTTTGATAATCCTTCAGTGTGGAAAAATTACCGATTGCGATCACGGAATTACGGTTAGGAAATATGGGAGCCCAATGAAATGATCCAGGTTTATTTTCAATCAATGGATTACCCATTTTTGAATTAAAACAAATGTTACAAGGTAATTTAGATTTCAAGTTACGCATGCCTACATCAAGACCAAATTTTATTCGTGATGGAATTTTATTGTTCTCAAAGTTACATATTATGTTTGAACAATAAATTTCATTATTTTCATATTTAGAAATTATTTCATTAAAATCTATTTTATGTAATTTTGATTTTGTAGTATCAACATGTAAAAATTTTGGTAACTCGTGAATTTTTTCACCATTTTTATTATAAAATTCAAGATTTATAGAGAAATTACAAGGAGAAAAATTTGGATATATAATCAAGTTGGTATATTCATTATTTCTTGTAAAAAGTGGTATGTAGACTGATGAATCATTATGTGTATCATTATTACGATTCCAAAAATCTGTTTTATCTGAACATGATGTACAATCATAATATGAGTGAGTAAAACTTACAGAAGGGAGAGATGACTGTTTAGTACCTACAAGAAATCGTGGGTAAAATCCTTCAAAATTATGCTTTAATGATATTGAACCAGGATTATTTTTTAGAAAACTTGACAGATTTGGAATGCGTTCTCTAAATTCAATAAATTTTGTTTCAAACGATCTTAAATATCCTAGACTAAAAGTCCCAGTAAGTTTTTCTGAATTTGAGTTTGTCACCTCATATTGAACAATTCCTTCATTGTTTGGTAATGGACCATTTACAAAAGAAAGGAAAGAACTCAGATCATCATTTACATGAATGTCAAAACCAGATTCAGGAACTTTGAAAGATTCATTTTCTTTTAGATCCTCAGGATCATTATAGATCCTACCTAAAGTATGAACACATGTATTAAATTTTTCATTATGGTATTCTAATACTAATGCAGGATAAGGAAAAACCAAGTCTTGAGTACTATGAAATTCAATTTCAATGGAACCAAGAAAATTATTTTTTATATCAAAATCAATTTCTGATAAGAGAGAACTAAGATTAACTGAGAATGCTTTTGCAACATCAATAATTTCTGTTTTTTGAAGTAATGTTGTACCATCAGCATTACGTAATGTTATACCAAGAGTTATTTCAGGAATATTCCGTTTGAGTAACCAATAGCCTAGAAAATGTATTGAACTAGAATAGTGTTGGTTTTGAATCACGGGAAATATCCCAGAACTACGTAAAATTGGTTTTTTTATGGTGGAATGCGTCTCACCAAATTCTTGTGTTGATTTAAGATGCTGAGAATAACTTTTCATGTCTGATTAGAAGTTTTATTGTATAAAATTAGTTTCTACCTTTAAATTCTACATTTGGTTCATCGTTCAGGGTTGGAATAACTAACAAGCCACCCTCATGTAGTTGTTTTAGTAGTTGCAATACTTCTTTTTCTACCTGAGAACGTTGTAATCCTGTCTGTTGTGCAAAAAGTTCCACTAATTCTGTAACCTTTCTTTTTCCATTACATGATCTCCAAAAGTCAATAATTGCTTGATTTACCATAAATCCCTGGTCATGTTCATTAGCTAGCATCATAGAACCATCTTCTTGTTTCACCGTTTTGCCTACTCCTTGTGGTAATGAGGTTTCATAGTTTATTGGTGCAGGTGTAGATTGATTCCCGAAGC
>DTTB01000100.1:1919-2005 GCA_012964965.1 Candidatus Nitrosopelagicus sp. | reverse complement strand
TGGTGTGAGAAACACTTAACGTTTTCTCTTTTTAGCTGCCTTACGTTTTGGAGCTGCTTTTCTCTTAGCTGCCTTACGTTTTGGAG
>DTTB01000100.1:0-1819 GCA_012964965.1 Candidatus Nitrosopelagicus sp. | reverse complement strand
TACGTTTTGGAGCTGCTTTTCTCTTAGCTGCCTTACGTTTTGGAGCTGCTTTTCTCTTAGCTGCCTTACGTTTTGGAGCTGCTTTTCTTTTAGCTGCCATTGTTCGTTTACAATTTTTTATCATTTTTTTATCATAGTACTAAATAAAATTACACAAATTGATCACAAATTATAAACGAATTTTTGTTCTGATATATTTTATTTTAGGAAATTAATGAAAATTTTAATTTTGGTTTTTGTTTTATAATTGATTTTTTATTATATACAATTTTTTTTCAGGTACCTCTAGCTTTTATGATCGTCAGAACATCTTCATCTTGTAGTATATGAGATAATCCAACCCTCTGACCACCAAATTTTACACTTTTACCCCAAACAAGCCCAAATCTAAAATCCTTTCTAAGTTTCCTATGTAATTTATTACATACATCTAAAACAGAATTATCTTTTCGTATGATTAAAGGCTCTTTGTAATCTGCTTTTCCACCCTTTGGGCGCAAATAGATTCGAATAAACCGCAGTTCATCATAAATTCTATCTCTCAACTCTGCGATGTTTTGTCCTGCGTCAGCAGAAACTGGAATAAATTCAGTCTTAAGCTTTTTTGAGACTTTTTTGAGAAATTTTTCATCAACCAAATCAATTTTGTTCAAAATTGTGATTGCTTTTGCATATGTTTTATTGCCTGTGAGGAAATCAACTAATTGTTCAGAATCAATATCCTCACGAATCACGACTCTTGCGCTAGTATAACCATAAACGTTCAGAATACCTTTAACAAGTTTTTCTGACATTTTCTTTAATTTAACTTGCTGTGCAATAGCAATTCCCCCAGTTGTGGATTTTTCTATTACGATATTTGGCGGTTTCTGATTCAGTCGTATTCCAATATTTGCTAATTCATTTATCAGAACATCTTCGTGATATGGTTGAAACACATCAAGAACTAGTAATACAATATCTGCACTTCTTGCAACTGACAAAATTCTTTTTCCAAGACCCTTACCACTTGATGCACCTTTGATAATACCTGGTAGATCAAGCATCTGTATTTTTGCACCACGATAATCTAAAACTCCAGGAACAACTGTTACTGTTGTAAATTGAAATGCACCTACTAATGATTTTGAACCAGTCAACGCATTCAATAATGTTGATTTTCCAACGCTGGGAAGTCCAATAATAACAACTGTTGCATCACCAGTTCTCCTAACATCAAATCCATCTGATTTTTTAGAACTTTTTTTAATTTGAACAGCTTCCTGCTCTCTTTTCAGTTTTGCAATTTTTGCTTTTAATATCCCAACATGATGCTCAGTTGCCTTGTTAAGTTTGGTCCTCCCAATTTCATCTTGAACAGCTTTGATCTTTTCAGGTATTCCCATAATCTTTCGCTAACGTTTCAGTTATTATGCTGTATGATTCAAAAAGATCTGTTGGAAAAAAAGACATTTGCAGTTGATATTGATGGGACCATTACGCTGAATGGTATGGGAACAATCCATCTTGAGGCACTGTCTAGATTACGTTCTCTGAAGGATGATGGTCATAATGTAGTTTTTGTAACTGGCAGATCTTCTGTTGAAGGATATTTACTTTCAATATTTGGTGGATTAACACATTTGTCAGTTGGAGAAAATGGTGGTTGCATAACTTATGGCGATAAAATTCAGCACAAGCTACTTGGGAACAAAGGTGAATGCATTCACGCTCTTGCAACTATTCAAGCAAAACTAGATGCTGAAATAAAAGAAAAACCTGTTCTTCCTAGAATGACAGAGGTTGTGTTAGAACGAACTTTTGATATTGAGCAAGCCCA
>DTTB01000099.1 GCA_012964965.1 Candidatus Nitrosopelagicus sp. | reverse complement strand
TAAAATAAAAATCAGGATGGTTTTCTTCTATTATTCTCAAGTGAGAATCTAAAAGATCGTCTCCAAATTCCAGTTTAGCATCTTTTCTATTTAGTTCATCTAAAGCGTCTGAATATGTAATTTTTTTGAATGGCTCATTTGGAACAGTAATTTTGTTTCCTATAATTTCTTGTTCCTTTTTACAGTTTACGGAAACATATTTGAAAGTATTAAGAACAAGATCTTCTAAAACAGTCATTACATCAGTGTAATCCATAAATGCAGCTTCGATGTCAACGCTAGTAAATTCGCTTAAATGTCTGCCTGTATGTGATTTTTCTGCTCTATAAAACGATGCAATTTCAAACACTCTTTCTAGACCAATTGTCATTTGTTCCTTATAGAGTTGTGGGCTTTGTGCAAGGTATGCTTGTTTTCCAAAATAATCTAGTGAGAATAAATTTGCACCTCCTTCACTTGCGCTGCCAATAATTTTAGGTGTAGTAATTTCAATGAATTTCTTTTTTGACAATGTTTCTCTTAACGATGCTAAAACATGATGTCTGATTTTGAAGATTGAAGCAGTTTTTTGATTACGCATATCTAGCGCTCTCGTGTTTAACCTGTTGTCAATATGGCTTTCAAGCCTACCAAGCGGATCAATTGGCAGGGGATAAACAGCTTTTGCTAACAAATTGATTTCACTGGCTTTAACCTCACACTCAAAATCTCTAGCTTTTGTATCCTGAATTTTACCATTAACTTTAACAACACTTTGTCTGGTAACACCATCAATTGATTTTGCCACTTCATCGGTTAGTATGATTTGAGTAATACCAGTGCTATCACGTAAAGTAAGAAATGTCATTTTACCCATTTTTCTTAAATCTTCTATCCAACCGCCAATAACTACTTCTTGATCTTTCATATCGGCATGAATATCCTCTATATTGTGAGTTCGATTAAACTTCACGTAAATCATCCTAAATGTATGATCCATCGAATATATCCTTTCTTGAAAAAATAAAGACTAGTAACTGCTATTATTTTTATGCCAGTATTGGATGTATCTGATCTTTCTGTTCAATACAGAACATCACATGGTGATGTTCACGCGTTAGAAGATATTGAATTTAGATTAGAAAAAAATGAGTCAATTGGAATTGCGGGTGAAAGTGCATGTGGAAAGAGTACTTTGGGCCTATCTATTATTAGAATGATTCAGGGCGGGAATTTGATTTCTGGGAAGATCAACTTCGATGGGCAATCGTTATTGGATATGTCTGATTCTAAATTTGATGAAGATATACGCTGGAAAGAAATTTCTATGGTTTTCCAAGGCGCTATGAATTCACTGGATCCTGTTTATACAATAAGACAACAGTTTCATGAAATCCTAAAGCAGCACAACTTTGAAGGTAATTCAGATAAAATTATAGATGATGCTGTACGTTCAGTTAAACTTGATCCATCAGTTTTGAAAAAATATCCTCATGAGCTTAGTGGTGGTATGAAGCAGAGAGTGATTATTGCAATGGCATTATTGTTAAAACCTAAATTTGTTATAGCCGATGAACCTACAACTGCACTAGATGTATTAATTCAGGCCCAAATTATCAATTTACTAAAGGATCTAAAAAAGAAAGGAATGTCTATCATGCTTATTTCACATGACCTATCTATATTGTCAGAAGTAGCAGAAAAAATAGGTATAATGTATGGAGGGAAAATGGTTGAATTCGGATCATCTTCAGATATTTATCGTAATCCTAAACATCCATACACACAGGGACTGTTAAATTCAATTCCTACATTACATAATGAAAAAAAACTAAGCTTTATTCCTGGCAAACCACCTGATTTAGTTTCCCCAAAACCAGGATGCAGGTTTTTTGATAGATGCCCAGAAGCAATGGAAAAATGTAAAACTGATCCACAAAAAATCAAAACAGATTCTGGTTATGTTCTATGCTGGCTCTATGAATAATGTTTGACGATTGACAAGCAGGCATCAATGATACGAATTACTTCTGAACGAATAACTTTTTTATCAATCGATATCCACACTCGCTTATTTTTTATTGCAAACGCAACTGTCTGTACCTTTTTTCTTTCTTCCCAAACAAATTCAACAGGGCCAAGACTATTGTCAAACGTTTCCTCCAAATTAGTTTTAATAGCAATACTTGCAAACTGGTAATTCATATTTTTAGGGCTAAGTAGCGGTTTTAGATCCGTTCTCCTATAGCTCGCTAACAGAGCACCATTTTTACCTATAACACCTGCAAATCTTATGTAAGGGCTTATTTTCGCAACTGTGTCACAAATTTGTTGATGATCCTTTCCATTCATTAATTTTATGACATAATACGTTTTTTTATCATTTTGCTTTATTTTCGCATTCGTCAGAACAATACTTTGTTTCAGGCCTTGAGATCAGTCTACCACATTGGGAGCATGTAGAGTACAATAATATTAATACGCGACAATCATTAAAAAATCTGATCCATTTTTTTAAGTTTAATTATGATCGCATTTATCACTATTATTTGATTTTTTATAGTTAAATAGCGTAAATTATTGATCGATTTGTGGATCTTTGGGAACTCTTTCCTTTTACTCCTGAAGTTGGTTATCTAGGCTTAACTATTGTTAGTTTTTTTGGCTCACTAGTGCCATTCGTTCCGATTCCATCTTTTGTTTTGCTGGTTACCATGGCGGTGGGAACACAATTTGATATTCACATCCTTGCCATAATTGGGGCGGTTGCAGCTACAGCAGCGAAGCAAATAATATTTTACATAAGTTATGGAGGAGGAAGAATCATTTCTGAAAAAACTAAAAAACGAATGAAGCCATTTCAAAAATTAGTTAAGCGATATGGTGCTACAGCTGCTTTTGTTGCGGCAGCAACTCCAATTCCTGATGACATTGTTTACATTCCATTGGGATTATCAAAATATAGCCCAAAAAAATTCTTTATTGCGACATTATTAGGGAAACTTGTTTTGTGTTACATTCTAGTACTAATTTCACATTATATGGGGTTATCAATTTTGGAACCAGTACTTGAGAATATTGATGATCCGTTACCTGTTTACATAGGAATAATCATATTTGCTGCGGTTATGACAGTAACAGTTATTTTGGTTCTTAGATTGGACTGGGGAAGAATTCTAGGTAGGATTGCACCATGGACAATTGATGATAATGAAGACAAGAACCAAAATTAGATTTTAAAACTAAAATTCCATAGTTTATCAGCACCTACTGTGATTCCAATTCTAGGCTTGGCTAGAATTTTTGTTGGCTTTATACCATCCATAATGAACAAGCCTGAGTCTTTTGTTAGATCTACATGATATTGTTTTTTAGTAATCTGCATTGCCTGTGTTAATTTTGCAGGTCCATTTACTAAATTTGAGATGAGATCTATTTTTCTATTTTTTATCATAGTTCCAATTCCTAATCGTGGTTGAACTGAGCGTATTAAAACCGCACCAGATTCTTCACCATCTTTTTTTGCAACAACATTAAAGCAATAGTGCATGCCATAGGTGAAATAAACATATGACCACCCAACTTGACCAAACATTACCTTGTTTCTTTCAGTTTTTTTCTTAGATGCATGACTAGCGGGATCATTTTTTCCCTTGTATGCTTCTGTTTCTATGATGGTACCAGTTAATTTTTGTTTTCCAATTTTTCTTACCAATGTTTTACCCAAGAGATCTTTTGCAACTTGCACAGTATCTCTATTATAAAACTTTCTAGACAAAATTCTCATTTTAATCTCTATGTTTTTTATTTAATTTTTGTAGTATACTTACCATCTTTTTAATGTCAGCACTAAAAATTTTTCCAAGTTTTTGATTGTAAATTATTGCTGCTGGATGGAAAGTAACAAAATATACACGATTATTTTTATGGATTAACCTTCCATGATTTTTTGAAATTTCTTTTCCATCTAAAATTGAATGATAAGCGGTATTTCCCATTAAACAAATTATTTTTGGCTTGATAATTGTTAGCTCATTTTCTAGGTAATCACTACACATCATTCTTTCTGTATCATTGGGCGCCCTATTTTTTGGCGGTCTGCATTTGACAATATTTGTAATATATACCTCATTCCTTACCAATCCAGAATTTTTCAGTGCTTCGTCAAGTTTTTTTCCCGCTATACCAACAAATGGTTCACCAAGAAGATCTTCGTTTTTTCCAGGAGCTTCTCCGATGAAAACAATATCAGCATTTTGGTTTCCTTTTCCTGGAACTGCATTTTTTCTATCATTACATAAATTACATTTTTTACAAATCAGGACATTTTGTTTGATAGACTTCATAGATGGATATTTTTTCATGATTTGTGATAAAATTTCATATTCCTAAATCTTTGTAAAACTAGTATTTTTAATTGCTATTAGAAATAGCTGGTAATGTAAAGAAATACTCATCCCTGAAAATATCATCTGATCTGCCTGATTTTCTTAATGCATCAAAATATACTAAACAATTTGTATAAAATTCGTTATCGATTTCATTCTTTTTCATGCAAGATATTTTCGATGAAGTTTTTTTCATAATTGGTTACATAATTTATCATCGATGGTTGAAATCTTTAAGCTAGTTTAGGCAGTTATGAAAAATTAATTAAACAAAAGACTATAGGTAATAAATTTAATTATTTATTATGGGTCTCCTTCATACTACGCGTTACCTAGATTTTCCTACTGATTCTTGGAAACAAATATCTGCTAATCCAACAATTTTTGAAGTGATTAGTAATGGCGTAGTTTTGAAGATATGTGACATATCGCTTAAAGAACGAAAACTTACATTCAGAAAAGGCGCTAAGATCAAATACATGCGTACTGTGGCAAAATATAGATTAACATGGAATGATGAGGATTTAGTTTAGTTTAATTTGTCATGCACTGAAACTAAATTTAATTTTGTTTTCTAGCTCATTATGTTGAGCCTTTAGTACGTAGGTACCACTATCATCCCATCCAAACCCAGCAGCTATAATGAGTGTAGAGAATTGCCCATTATTTTTTATGTCAATATACTCTCTCCATATTTTATCTCCACTAGTATTTTCTATCGATAATTCAACACTTTTTCCATCAGCAGATTTTATACTGCCTGATATAGAAATTATGTCAGCCGTTTTGTATGAAGATCCATCAACATTTATGATTATCTGTGGGGTTGAACTAGGTATAATATCAGAAACAGTTGTTATGTCAATCTGATCCGTTGAAGCAGAAAATCCTACAACTACAACTAAAGCTATCGCGGCAGCTACTCCTGCTAAAATACCCAGTTTTTTATTATTCGAGCCACTAAACAGAGAACTACTCGATGTAGTCTCTCGGCCAGTTGGTTTTACATTATCTTTTAGTTCTACAATAGTTCTTGATTTAATATTAACTTCTGATCCATCAAGTGATTGGTTTCTTAAGTATGCTGAAATTAATGATTCAACATATTTTTTATCTACAGATGTAATGAAGTTATCATGCTTTATAACATCCCTAATGTTTCTCAGTCTTTTTGTGTCTCCACGATCTAATCTTATTAAATCATCAATGTCAGTTGTAAATGTCAATAACCCACCTAATTGTTTGTCTAATTAAAACTCTATTATAGAATAGTATTCTTGGTTTGGTAATCTACACTAAAATTGATAAAACTCATCAATGATTTTTGGGTTTGATTTCAAAAATGTTATAAATTTTCTTAACTGTCTGATTGTTTTTGGATTTAAATGGTGTTCTATTCCCTCTATATCCTGATTTGCAATATCTATACCGACACCCAAAATTTCAAAAAAATCCAACAGTATTCCATGTTTCTGGCGAATTGTGTTAGCTGTTTGCTTACCTTTTTCTGTTAAATTTATTCCATGATATTTTTCGTATTCAAGGTATCCGCCTTCATCCAGTTTTTGAAGCATTTTTGTAACACTTGGTGGGCTGACATTCATGTATCTGGAAATATCTAATGTTGTTGCATATCCTTTAAGATCTACAAGCTCAGAAATAATTTCCAAGTAATCTTCTCTTGTAGCAGTTGATTCTTTTTTTATAGTCTTATGAGCAGCCTTGATAGATTCTAATCTTTTACTAACTTTTTTCAATTCGATTAATATTTGAATATCTAGTATAATTTTGTGCCTATTACAAATTCATTAGCATGGATTTTGCAGTTTAGTAATACTTTTTTGACTTTTGATTTACAGTACTTTACATCACTCCTTATCTAATTTTCATTAAATTATTGGTAAATGACTGATCCTTTGAAGAAGCATATTGCTAAACTAAAAATCATGGCAGAATCTGCTAAGAGGCGTTCAGAACTATATTCAGGGCTGACTAATCTAGATGATAAACATTTGAGACGTTCATTGTCGGCACTACACAAGGCCCCTTCACCTGGTAAGAAAATTCAAAAAATTGGATTTATCATGTTATGGATTCCAGAACCAACTGGTATTACATGCGCTGTTGGCGGACCGATGATATTAGCTGGAAGGTATCTTGAGAAGGTTTACAATGGTTCAAAAATATCAGATGTTGGTAACCATACAAAGGATACTTTTTCCACACTTGAAGATTTCAAGCGTACTGTATCATAACATCTCTTTTAATTTCAAGTCACGAACTTTATGAAGAAAGTTTTCAGCTTATTCGTGAGAATAAGCCTACTCACTGCAAGCTTCATGCTTATGGCAGAAATGCCATAAGCAATAGCAACAGTCTCAACTTAATGAAACCAAAATTCATAATTTAACTTTCTATTTATGTTAAACTACAACACATTACTAAACTCATTTCCATTCTTTTTTGTAACGTATAGCAACAATCGATTTTTAACCCCATCATTTTTATCATATTTATGGCAACAAGGACTCAAGTTCTCATTCCGATTATAGCGGCTGCAATTATTATTGGAATAGTGGGAATGCTAACTATTCCTACTGATGTTAAGCTAGAATCTGTTGAATTTCCTCGCGGTACAATCAAACTTGATGATAAAATCTTGGTGGTACAAATTGCAGATACTGATTCATTAAGAGTAAGGGGATTATCATGGCAAAATGAACTTCCGTATAATGAGGGGATGTTGTTTGTTTTTGATGGATCTGGAACACGTGCTATGTGGATGATGGGCATGCAATTTAATTTGGATATAATTTGGTTTGATGAAAATGCAAATGTTGTTGCTATTGAGAAAGACGTTCCATCATGTAAAACAACTATCGAAGTTGTAGCATGCAGAGAAAACGGCGTTTCAGGTAATAATGCTAAATACGTATTAGAAGTAACTGCCGGCTTTGTTGACGAGTTTAACATAACAGAAAACTCTAGACTAGAATTAATCTCGATTTAATCATGCTAGAAGAACTTTGGTTAATTCCACTTGGGTTTGTTGCTGGAATATTAGGATCTATAATTGGCCTAGGTGGTGGGATAATCATTGTTCCTGTGTTAACATTTGCTGGATTTTCTCCCACGTTAGCAGTAAGTAACAGCTTATTTGCTGTGTTCAGTAACTCAGTAGCATCTACAGCGATATATGCTAAACAAAAACGGATAGAACTTTCACTTGGATGGAAACTTGGCTTGATGGCAGTTCCCGGTACAATACTTGGGGCATTCGTATCTTCTGATTTGTCACCAGACATTTTCAAAATTTTGTTTGCACTGATTCTCATTTCTTCAGCATCATACATATTTCTCAAAAGAAAGCTAGGGGAAAAACCTGCAGATGTATCTAGTCTTTTGCTTGTTTTCTCAGCAGGTGCTAGCTTCTTTGCAGGAATAATATCAAGTCTATTTGGTATTGGCGGTGGTCTAATCTTCGTACCATTGATGGTAGTTGCGCTTGGAATATCAATGAAGCGTGCAGCACCTACTTCACAATTTATCTTGATATTCGCATCTTTTTCTGGATTGATTATGCACTCCATGCTAGGACATCCTGATTACTATCAGGCATTGTTGCTGTCGATCGGTGCCTTTGCTGGGGGAATTCTAGGTGCAAGATTGTCACTTGAGATAAAGGAAAACAAATTGAAGATTATAGTAAT
>DTTB01000098.1 GCA_012964965.1 Candidatus Nitrosopelagicus sp. | reverse complement strand
TTCTGGTGTAGGTTCTGGTGTAGGTTCTGGTGTAGGTTCTGGTGTAGGTTCTGGTTCATCTACTGGTTCCGGTTTACCAAAAACTGTTTCCAGGAATGTTTTCTTGTTAAATAATTCCAAGTCATCATATTCCTGTCCAGTGCCCACATACACAACAGGTTTTTTGGTTACTGCAACAATCGAAAGAGCTGCTCCTCCTCTAGCATCTGCATCACTTTTGGTCAAAATTGCTCCATCAAAATTTGTATGCTTATGGAATTCTCTAGCCTGACTAACAGTATCATTTCCAGCTAATGAATCACCCACAAATATCTTTAAATCAGGATTTACAACTTTTGAAATTTTTTCAATCTGCTCCATCAAATTCTTATTTGTCTGCATTCGCCCAGCCGAATCGATTAAAACGCAGTCTACCTTATGTGATTTAGCATAAAGAAGTGCATCACGTGCCACGGCCGCTGGATCTGAACCATAGTTTTGTGCAATTAATTTCAAATTTAATCTATTAATGTGCTCACGTAATTGTTCAATGGCTCCAGCCCTGAAAGTGTCAGATGCCGCAACTACGACTGAAATTTTATTTTTTTGTAAAAGATTAGCTATTTTTGCTACGGTTGTAGTTTTACCTGTTCCATTTATACCAACAAACAAAATAAGAAAAGGATCTTGTGGATCCGTTTTTGATTTTATCTTTTCCAATAAATCAAATGAACCAGCTTCATCAAACATATTAGAAATATTTTGAATTAGACTTTTTTTAACAAATTCTTCAATTTCTTTCCTACTTACTTTATTGCCAACTAATTTTTCTTTAAGATTTAATTTTATTTTATCAATAACTTCCATTGCGACATCAGATTCTAAAAGAGAGATTTCCAGTTGAGATAAATTCTCATCAATATCTTGCTCCTTTAGCTCCTTTTCACCGAGGCTTTTAGCTATATTTGAAAACGCGTTACCTAGTTTTTCAAACATGACTTTTTTCTTTATTTTTTGCTACGAGAAGCAGCCAATAATTGATTCATTTGTTGTTTTCCTTGTTCTAAACTTGCTGAAACCTGTTGTTTTTGCCCACCTATCTCCTGTAAAGCGACTTGCATTTCTTTTAGGCGTGATTCAAGAAAATTGATAGCATAGTTTTGATCTTTTTCAATGGCAACACCCGCACCAACATTTAAGATAAGTTTTTGATTGGGAATTAATTTTGTTTTTACAAAAGTTCCTAACCCCATCGGTACCAGTGTTTCAGAATCAGTCTTGTTATCAATTGCTTTAAGTGAGACAACTGCAGAAGATGCTTCCCTGAAAAGAGATATGATTGCTTCTTCTTTCTGTATTAATTCAGAAAAATAACCCTCAAGCATTTGCATTTGATACAATAATTGCTGAGTTTTCTCTTCACTCATTATAAAAAATGTAGTGACTAGCTATAAATGCGTTTAATACATCAAGGTTAGAAAAATAAAAAATAGGATTTACTTTGTCTTAGAAAGTCTATTATCAACTTCTTCCCAGTTAACAACATTCCACCAAGCCGCAATATAGTCTGGTCGTTTGTTTTGGTACTTTAGATAGTAAGCATGCTCCCATACATCAAGTCCTAACAACGGAATCAGTCCAACAGTTCTAGGACTAGTTTGATTTGGCATTGCTTTGTACTCAACTTTACTAGATGATGGATTGTATACGAGCCAGCCCCAGCCACTTCCTTGAATTGGAGCTGTTTTGCTAGAAAATTGTTCCTTAAAGTCAGCAAAAGATCCAAAGGAAGAGTTAATCGCATCTGCTAGTGCTCCGCCAGGTTCTCCACCGCCATTTGGTTTCATATTATTCCAAAATAGTTTGTGGTTATCGTATCCACCGCCATTGAAATTAATTGCGCCTCTAACATCGTCAGGAACTTCATTGATGTTTGATAAAATATCAACAATGTCTTTGCTTTGCAATTCTGAACTAAGTTTTTCCAAAGCACCATTCATTCCATCAGTATATTTTTGATGATGTTTCGTATGATGAATCTCCATTGTCTTAGCATCTATATGAGGTTCCAATGCATCGTATGCATATGGCATCTCAGGTAGTGTGTATTTTCCCATATTTTATACACAAAAGCATCTAATTTATTGGTTTAGCAAAGAGTGAAATTTTACTAAAAATAAGTGATGATATGAATGTACAAAAAATAATTTTTTTATCAATTGTGATATCCATGGGTACAATTTTAATAGCAAGCCAATTTCAAAATCAAGAAAATTTTGCTGTACAAGTGAATAATAGCGGACCGTACATAGGAACCAGTGTTCCTTACAGTTATGGATATGATGGTAGCGGAATAATAATATCAGTTATTGATACTGGAGTAGATTTCAACCATCCAGATCTTTTTGGATTTGGTATGAATGGAAAAATAATTGGCGGATATGATTTTGTTGACAATGATGAGATACCTGAAGATACTAATGGTCATGGGACACAAGTAACTGGAATAATAGCAGCAAATGGTAATCTTAAAGGGATAGCACCAAATTCAAAAATTTTAGTGTACAAGGTTTCAGAAGACGGAGAATCTGTACCTACTCGCATGATAATCAAGGCAATTGAAAAATCAATAGAAGATGGCGCTGACATAATCAATATCAGTTTGGGGATAAACCAAACTAATGTCAAAATTGATCAAGCAGTAACAAAAGCAATTCAGAATAATATTTTTGTGGTAACTGCTGCAGGAAATTTTGGTCCAGAATTAAACACAATTGGTAGTCCTGCAATGAACCCAAATGCAATTACAGTAGGTGCGACATTCAACAATATACCGAGTAGTTTGGTTTCAATTTTTGAGATAGAAAGTAAAACGTTTAACGTCTTTCCAATGGTAGGAACACGATCTCTTGATGAACCCATAACCTCGCAAATTGTTTTTGGAAAGTATGGTAAAATTCAAGATCTTTCAGATCTAGACATAGAAGGCTCGATTTTACTCGTTGAAAGAGGAAGTGATATTGAAAATGAAATAATTTATTTTTCTGATAAGGAAAAAAATGCATCTGCTTTAGGTGCAAAAGCAATCATTGTCTATAATAACGAACCAGGTATATTTTTTGGAGAATTAATTCATGAATCCGTAGATGTGGGTTATAGTCCTACAATTCCAGCATTATCCTTATCGGGAGAAGATGGATTGATCATTAAAGAGATGTTACAGAATAACGTTGATGGAACCCTGGACATTTTTTATCATCCTGATTTTGTTGCATACTTTAGTTCTAGAGGTCCAGTTTCTCCTTTTTACATTAAACCTGACCTTGTAGCACCTGGTGCATTCATCAATACAACAAATATCAATAAAGATTACAGTATTTCAAGCGGCACTAGCTTTGCGGCACCACATGTTGCTGGTACGGCCGCACTAATCTTACAAAAAAATCCGCAATTAACACCTGAAGAATTAAAATCTATTCTGATGACAACTTCCGATGATGTATTTGATCAGTATAGCAAAAAGTTTCCTTTAGAGGTAGCTGGGACTGGAAGAATAAATGCGTCTAAAGCCATTAATGCCGAGATAATTATAATTCCACCAAATTTGATATTCAATTTATCTCCAGACAACCAAATTCAAACTAAATATTTGAAAATTAAAGGGATAAACTATGATACCATATCAGTTAGATTTGAAGATGAACAAGTTGCTGATTTCGATTATAATTTAGATAGTGAAAATCTTGTAATAAATGCAAAATTAATTCAGCAAAGTTTAGGAGAGTTTGAAAATAGAATGGTTATCACGCATAACAAAGTTGACTATGATATACCTATCATAGTAAGGGTTTCTAAAGCAACTATTATGGTTAATGATGATAATGGAAAATTAAGTTTTGATATTTCTAGTCCAACTTCATGGTCATATGCAAAAATATCAATCACAAACAAAGAAACTGGAAAAAAGTTTACGGAATCAATAACGCCCAATAAAAATTCAGAATTAATTGTTTATCAACCAGGTGAGTATTGGGTTGATGCTAAAATTAAAAATAATAATGAAACATCAAGTGCATATACAACTATTCAGGTAGAAAAAGTAATGCGTGACAAAGAAAATTTTGAAAACATGTTAAATTTACCTGAAAAACCCATTTTGATAATATCTGCCATCATGATTATTATTACTATTACTGGCTTACTAATACGAAAACAACATTAGATTTTTGGTCCTGCGAGACGTATTTCGTTAGATACATTCTCAAATTTCTTGAAGTTATCAACAAACATCTGCGCTAGTTTTTTTGCTGAAAGATCATAAGCATCTTTATCAATCCACATGTTTCTGGGTTCTAAAACTTCTGAAGGGACATTAGGACATTCAGTTGGCACATCCAAGTTAAAGATGTCATTATGGGAGAATTTGACGATGTCTAGTGATCCAGTCAAGGCAGCAGTCACCATTGCACGACTATATTCTATCTTTATTCTTTCACCAACACCATACGGTCCACCAGACCAACCAGTATTGATCAGATATACAGATGTGTTATGTTTGGAGATCTTTTCACCAAGCATTTCTGCATAAACTGACGCAGGTCGTGGCATAAATGGAGCACCAAAGCATTTAGAGAATACAGCCTTTGGTTCTTTAACTCCTATTTCAGTTCCAGCTAGCTTGCTTGTATATCCTGACATAAAGTGAAACATAGCTGCATTTTTTGAAAGTTTGGCAAGCGGAGGAAGTACGCCCATTGCATCTGCCGTTAAAAATATAATGACTTTAGGATTACCGCCAACACTAGGTATGACAGCTCCCGGGATATAATCAAGTGGATAAGCTGCCCTTGTATTTTCAGTTAAGCTACCATCATCAAAGTCTGGTTTTAATGATTCTTTGTTTATTACTACATTTTCTAATACAGCTCCATTTTTGACAGCGTTCCAAATTTGTGGTTCATGTTTTTCTTTAAGGTTAATACATTTTGCATAGCAACCACCTTCAAAATTGAAAATTCCTTTATCAGACCAACCATGTTCATCGTCTCCAATCAACATTCTTTGAGGATCAGCAGATAAGCTAGTCTTCCCAGTGCCTGATAAACCAAAGAACAATGATGTGTCTCCATCTTTTCCAATGTTAGCAGAACAGTGCATAGGAAAAACTCCTTTTGATGGTAAGATAAAATTCATTACTGAAAAAATTGCTTTTTTTATTTCGCCAGCATAATTTGTTGTCCCAATCAAAACAAGCTTTTTTGACAAATTTATAAGAATGAATGCGTTTGATGAAGTGCCATCAACCTCCGGTATCGCTTCAAAATCATTAATGCATATTATAGTGAATTCTGGTTCATGTGATTCTAATTCTGTGGCTGAGGGTCTGATTAAAAGCTGGTGAACGAATAAACTTTGCCAAGCATGATCATTGATAACTCTAATAGGCAATCTATTTTCTGGATCAGCCCCGACAAAACCATCAAATATGTATAATTCCTTTCCGTCAACAAACTTTTTCATTTTTTGAGATAATTTTTCAAACGTTTCAGTTGGAATTTGCTTGTTTACCTTTGCCCAATGAACTTTATCATGTGTTAAATCATCAAAAACAATGAATCTATCATCTGGTGATCTTCCAGTATACTTGCCAGTTTTTACTGATAGTGAACCAGTAGAGGTTATCATTCCCTCGTTTTTTTGTGTAGCGGCTTCCAATAGTTTTTCAACCGATAAATTTCTGTGAATCTTCGATGGGTTTATTCCAAATTCCTTAATTTGAGAAATGAATTTGCTTGACATATTAGTACTCATCTATTTTACCATCCTGGTTGCCAATAATCGAAAACTTATTTTATTCATAAGAAACTTCCGTAAGAAAAAACATTATTATTTCTTTCTGAGATCATTATTTCCTTTGATGTTTAGGAACCTATTTATGTTAAAATTCAAAGTTTATGGTCATGCCAATAAACAAGGAAAAATTAGCTCTTCGTAGCAAAGTTCACCAAAGCATGCCTGAATTTAAGAGGCCTGAAAGCTGGCGTTACAAGAGACTGGAAACAAGTTGGAGAAAACCAAAAGGTGTTGATAATCATCAACGTAAACAAAAAAGCAGAGGCAGACCAGGTCTTGTTAAGATTGGTTACGGTGGTCCAAAAATTGCCTTAGGATTACATCCATCTGGTTATACAGATAATTTAGTTTATAATATTGATGACTTGGAAAAATTAAATCCAAAAACTGATGGTGTAAGAATAGGTCACAGTGTTGGAACCAAAAAAAGAAAGTTGATAGTAATCAAAGCAATAGGAAAAAAATTCAAAGTGTTTAATGCGAGAGTGTCTGAACGTGCCAGTAAATCTTAGAACAAAAAAATTACTAGTTTCAAGAATGACTGGAGTAGGGCTAAAAAGGATAAAATTTGATTCTGACCACCTTGATGATGTAGCAGATGCAATTACTAGAGACAATATTAGAAGCTTAATCACAGCAAATACAATCAAAATTAAGGGATTTACTGGAACCTCAAGAGGAAGAGCACGGCTAGCAAGAATTCAAAAAAGAAAACGTAGTGTAAAACAAGGTTCTAAAAAGGGTACAAAAGGAGCCAGAGGAATTGGCAAAAAAACAGCTTATGTAATTAAAGTAAAAGCACTTCGTTATAGACTGAAAATAGCCAAAGATAGAAAAGAAATAACAAATAAGGAATTTTGGAACATTTACAAAAAAATTGGTGGAAACACTGTTAGGAATAGTAGACACATGAGAACTCTTATTGAAGAATTAAAAGCAAAACGAAAAGATTAGAACGAGTGTTTTTTTATATCAAAATCTAGAATTTTTCCATCCTTAATAGTAATCCCTTCTTTTGATAACATATCGGATTTTATTTTTTCACCGTAAGCATATCCACCAATTTCACCGTTAAATTTTACCACTCTGTGACATGGAATTATTATAGGAAATGGGTTGTTTTTCATAATCATTCCAATTACTCTTTGACCATTTTTTAGTCCTACTGCTTTTGCTAAATCACCATAAGTTGTAACTTTTCCTTTTTGAACTTTCAAAAGCTTCTTGTATACTTCAATACTCAATGTCAAAGCTTGATAACCTCCAAATCTGTTTCTTCAAGCATACCAAGTAATTTTTGTTTATTTTTTCCCATACCTTTCCAATCCAACAATGCCACCGTAGCACCTACATTTCTTTCAAGTATATGATAAAACAAATTTTTGTTAATTTGTTCAAATGCATATTTTGGAACTACAGTTCCTAGAGAATGTTCACCATGGATTAATTCACTAGTAAATTTATCTGAGTAATGCGTTCCACCAAAACATATAGCTATTGGATAGGGTTTTTGCTTTTTTTTCATCACTTTAACTATAATCTCCGCAACTGAATTACAGAGATTCACATCATTCCATTCTTTTTCTGTTGTTCCAATTTCAATAAACAAGGCAGGTTTACTTAATGCAGTTGGTCCATGATGAGTTGCCTCAATTGTTATTTGAAATCTTGGAAACTTGCTTCTAACATTCCAAAGAGTCTGTATGTATGATTTTTGAAGATATGGGTGTGGAATTGAAACTTGACGACTGTGACCACCGAAATTAGCATCTGAAAAATTTCCAGTATTATGACAAGTAAGCGCCAAAACATTTGATTCAGCAGCATGTTTTGATAAAAAAACATAACCGTCATAACCAAATTTTTCTTCGAGCCAATCTGCAGAAATTACAGGGTCTGGAATTATTGCCAAGTCAAAATCTTTTCCTTTGTAAACACCTCCATTTTTTTCCAAATCTTGTAAAATGAATTTTGCCATATTATGACCCGCCGGGTCCTTTTCATACGCTACAAGTAATTCCATTAGATAAAAGATATATTGATACTTTATTAATTCCCAGCAAATGAAGATTAATTTACAGAGAACCTTAATGAATATGAAAAATACCATAAAGCTTACTAAAAAATCTGATAAGGATGTATATTTTCAACATCTAAGACTTGTATTATTTGGAATTGCATCTGTAGGTGCAATTGGATTCGGAATCCAATTCGTGTTTTCAGTAATGACATTTGGAAGATAAATTGTCCGAGCCAGAACCATTAGATGGACAGAAGCCAGAATCTGCTGTTGAAACAGTAGCTGAACCAGAGCCAGTAGCTGAACCAGA
>DTTB01000097.1 GCA_012964965.1 Candidatus Nitrosopelagicus sp. | reverse complement strand
CGATCGGTTTTTGTGACCAACATCGGTATAGAGCTAGGAATAAGAGCTCCTATAGAAGCCATCGAGCGAGCGGCCCAGATTGCGGATAATAATTCTGTTGAATATTTTTTAGTGCCAGAAACACATCCAGAATTTTTTGGAGTTGACGCACTTGAGACAATATTGAAAATTAGTAAAAAAATAAAACATGTAAAACTTGGAACAGGGATTATCAACATATTTTCAAGAACACAAGAAGAAATTCTTGATTATGCAAATCAGATATATGAAAAGACTGGTGGAAAATTTGTTTTAGGAATTGGAACCAGTGCGCCGATAATAATTGAAAAATTATGGAAAATGGAATTTAAAAAACCAGTTTCACGATTAAAAGACTATTCAAATTTTATCAGGTCAGGATTTCATGGTCAAATTTATTGGGCTGCTATTGGTGAAAAAACAACAAAGCTTGCGGCCGAAAATGCAGATGGTGTAATATTTTTTTTAAAACCAAGAGCTCAAATTTTAGATCATATAGACCTGATTAATTCAACGCTATTATCTTTGAATAAATCAAAAGACATGTTCAATCTAATTTCAATTATTCCTACATACCTTGATGTTGATAGTAATCAAGCAAAAATGACACTAGCTGGTTACATTGGTGCAAATGAGTTTTATTCAACACCATTATCAAATGCTGGTTTTCGAGACGAGGTTAAGAAAATAAAAAACGCCTATGAAAACGATGGACTAAAGAAGGCTGCACAAAACGTGGAAAATACATTACTTGATGAATTAACGATTATAGGTTCAGTAGACACATGTAAAGAAAAAATTAACGAAATAATAAAAAATACAAAATTAAAAACCATCATTTTAGGATTTGACATGCCTAAGGATAAATACACAGATGACTTTTTTGCTAAACTTGATAAATTGCTGAAGTGCCTTCAATAAGATGACTTCTGTTAACTTATCAAACATAGCAATTACCAAGGCAAAATTTCGTTATTCGATGTCAGAATTAGTGGATGATTTCCTAAGGAAAAAGCTAAGCAAGGAAGTTAGAGAATATGCAAAAAACGAGCTAGGCATAGACCACATCTACAAATCCTACGATTTTTCAAAAATTGATTTTGAGAAAGATGATTTTGTAGAGCCTGATGTTAGCCTAAGTGACATGTATTACCGCACATTAAAAAAATCTCTACGGGGGTTTGATACTAAAAAAATAGGATTGCTTGTTACAATTAATGATAATCAGCAATACCTTGATCCTTCACCAACGGTAGAATTAATTCCCAAGCTCGCGTTTAGAAAGGATATCAGAGCACAGAATTTTCAAGGATTGGCATGTTCCTCATTTTCAGAATCACTGTTAAACTCTGCTGGATTTTTTCTCATGAATGGAAAAGATGATGCAGTTGTATTGATTGGGACGCACTATACTCCTTGGTTTCTAGATAGAATAAAGCAAATAAAACACATCTCAAAAAAAAATAAGGCAGATTTTCATAATTTAATCTATTTTCTAATTTTTAGTGACATTACTGCATCCGTAATATTATCAGAAAAAAAGACAAAAAATACCCAACTTCAGATTGACACAGAGTCAATTCTAACTCTAAAAAATACAAAAAATGCCAGTAAAACGGCCACAATAAAGCTCTCTCCAGATAAAAAGCACAGAATGATTTTTGATATGAAGTTAGACTCGCAAAAGCTCAGACAAGATGTAGCAAACCTTTCTGCACAAAATATCAAACTGTTGCGCAAAAAGACACCTTCTGAATTTAAAAAAATTAAGATCTGGGGGCTACACACCGCAGGAAGTAGATTTGTAGATTATGTTTCAGAAAAATGTCAAATTGATAAAACAAAGATTGGGCTCAGCTATGATTTGATGAAAAAGACAGGCAATACTGGTGCTGTTAGCTCATTACAGTTTATCAACGAATG
Organism: Candidatus Nitrosopelagicus sp.; assembly: GCA_012964965.1. Next base: position 91 of record DTTB01000097.1, on the reverse strand, counting down.
TGTAAACAAAAAAGAACTTTCCAAAAACCAGTTGGGCTGCTTTGTAGATTATGGCTGGGAAGGCGTCAACCTATTCATGTTTAAAAAATTA
>DTTB01000096.1 GCA_012964965.1 Candidatus Nitrosopelagicus sp. | reverse complement strand
ATACTTGCTTTCTTCGGCCAGTAGTCAATTCCATATCCTGGAAGTGTTGAAAATGGATTTAATCTTGTTCCTAACGCTAAAACTACATCCGCTTTAGAAATTAATTCCATTGCTGCTTTTGATCCATTATATCCTAGTGGTCCAACAGCCAATGGATGACTACCTGGAAAACTATCATTGTGTTGATAACCGCTACAAACAGGTGCATCTAATTTTTCAGCTATTTTTTTACAATCTTCTATAGCGTTTCCTAATACAACACCTGCTCCGGATAAAATAACTGGAAATTTTGCATTGGATAGTAATTTTGCTGCTTCTGTTACAGCGGATACACCACCAGCTGAACGCTCCAATCTTACAATTGGTGGAAGTTCGATATCTATAACTTGTGTCCAATAATCTCTTGGAACATTTATTTGTGCCGGAGCTGAACCTCGAATAGATTTTTCAATTACTCTATTTAAAACTTCAGCCATTCGTGATGGATCCCTGACTTCTTCCTGGTAACAAACCATGTCTTTAAATAAATTCATTTGCTCAACTTCTTGAAAACCACCTTGACCCATTGTTTTATTTGCGGCTTGTGGAGTAACTAGAAGCATAGGTGTGTGATTCCAGTAAGCTGTTTTAATTGGTGTCACAAGACCAGTGACACCAGGTCCATTTTGTGCAATACACATTGCAATTTTTCCTGTGGATCTTGTATAACCATCGGCAATCAAACCACCATTGGACTCATGCGCAACATCCCAGAATGTAATTCCTGCTTTAGGAAATAAATCGGAAATTGGCATAAATGCTGAGCCAATAATTCCAAAAGCATTCTCGATACCATGCATTTGTAGTACTTTTACAAATGCTTCTTCTGTGGTCATTTTTGTCATGTTAATAATAATTTACTTTAAAATTTAAAGATTAATATATAAGTTCTAATAAATTTTCTAGCAAGAAATAATAAACAATGAGCAATACAGACATTATTATACATGATGAAAAGGACAATGTTGGAGTCGTAGTAATTGATTCAACAAAAAAAGATCAAGAATACAATTGTTGGATTATGGAAGGTGATAAAACTGCAAAAATCCAATCCATCAACAATATACCTTTAGGTCACAAAATTGCACTTAAAGACTTTAAAGAAGGAGACACTATTTTGAAATACGGTCATGATATTGGAAAAGTTGTTGCCTCAATTAAAAAAGGAGATCATGTGCATGTTCACAATGTTAAAACTAAGAAGTGGTAATTAATATGGCTATTCCAAAAACTTTTATGGGTTATAAGCGTGAGAACGGAAGAGTTGGTGTTAGAAACCACGTGGTTATTTTGCCAGTTGATGATATTTCCAATGCATGTGTTGAAGCTATTGGTAATAACATTAAAGGTACTATCTCAATTCCCCATTCTTATGGAAGATTACAATTTGGTAAAGATTTAGAATTATTTTTTAGAACCATCATCGGCACAGGCAAAAATCCTAACGTTGCTGCAGTCATTGTTGTAGGAATCGAACCTAAATGGACAAAGAAAGTTGTAGATGAAATTGCAAAAACTGGAAAACCAGTAGAGGGATTTAGTATTGAAGGCTTAGGCGATATTACAACAACCATGAAAGCATCAAAAAAAGCCCGAGAATTTGTTCAATGGGCTAGTGAAAAACAAAGACAAGAATGTCCATTAAGTGATCTGTGGATTTCAGTTAAATGCGGTGAGTCCGATACAACATCAGGATTAGCTTCTAATCCAACTGTTGGGGATTTAATGGATAAATTAGAACCTTATGGTGTTCATCTTTGCTTTGGTGAAACCTCAGAAATTACTGGTGCAGAACTGGTTTGCGCAGAAAGAGCGAAAGATGAAAAAGTAAAAAAGAAATTTTTGGATACGTGGAATAATTACAACAATTTCATATTAGAAAATAAAACAAACGATTTATCAGAAAGTCAACCTACCGCTGGAAATATTAAAGGCGGCCTAACCACAATCGAAGAAAAAGCTTTTGGAAATTTACAAAAAATTGGAAAAAAAGTTAAATACAT
>DTTB01000095.1 GCA_012964965.1 Candidatus Nitrosopelagicus sp. | reverse complement strand
AATTTACTCTCATTTTATAGAATATGTTTTTGTTTTATGTTTTCATTTTTTAGCTAAACAAACAATATGCATAGCCTGCATACGGAACTACATTATACATTATATTGTCAGGGTTAGTAGCGTGGTTTAATCCAATTGAATGGCCTAATTCATGTGTCATAACATATTCAACTGTGTCTACATCAAGTAATTGAAAGCTGCCATCACAACCATAACCACCAATCGCTACTTCTATTACACCTTTGCCTAAAGTAGCGTGACCTAGAACACCCTCTCCCATATTTCTTACAACCCATGTAATCCAAATGTTTGCCTCACCTTGCATGCCAGTTGTGTTAAATCTTATATCCACTTTTTTACCGTCATTGGCGATTAAATTTGTATACTTCTCCCAAAAGCTAAATGAATTTTCTAATGTACTAACATGATCAATTGGAAGACCATCTGGTTGCTCATTAATGTAAACCTTGTATTCAATTACATATCTATCCGTTTCTGGGTCAAGCCATACATATCTGTCCGGGAAAATATTTGGTCTGTTAATAAATTGTTCAAGATTCCACTTGTGATAATCTTTCCAATATTTTATAATTACATACTCACTCGGATTGATATTTTCAACATATCTATTTTGATTTTTTATATCATTCTGAATGTTTTTTAGGTATTGTTCAAAATTCCAAGCTTTTCTTTCCAACTCTTTTTGTACAAGTTCAGAATCTGTTTGAGCGTTAACTTTGATTATACTATTTTCAATAAGATATTTTATGCCTGATAGAAAGTCTCCATCAGATATTTTTCCAGCAGACCACCATCCCGCGTTATTTTTAATCCAGGCTGGTATAACATCCGAGGAATTTTCGTTAATATTCTGCGAACTTAGATTGATAATTTTATTTTTTATAAGATATTCAATACCAGCGATAAAGTCATTATCGCTTATCTTATCGTCAGACCACCATCCTGCATTATTTTTGATCCAGTATGGTATTGTTCTTTCTTCAAGAGCTTGAAGAAAAGCAGGCTTCTTTGTTGGATTCTCAAATATATCTAATGAGTATTTTTGCTCTAATTTTTCTAAGGAGATAAGATAATTTTGGGTTACTTGGTTATCCGCATCTATTTCTAAGGATTTTTTAAAATATCGTTCTGCTTCTGAATATTCCCCAAAATTTCCAAAGCCCAATCCCATGCCATTCAAAGCCAAAACGCTGTTTGGGTTAATTTCTAATGCTTTGTAAAATTCAAGCATAGACAATTTATTCAAATTGGATGGATCACGTGGTGATACATTCTGCTGAGGTTGCATTGCTAAAGTTGATTCCAATCTCAAATTACTTAGTGCAATACCCTTCATTTCAAAAATTTTAGAATCTGTTGGATAAATTTTCAGCATCTCATCATAGATTTTTATAGCTTTTTCATATTCGCCTTTTAAAAATGGCTCTTGTGCTTCAGCAAGCAACTTGGCGCGCTCATCCATATCTTGCGCAAATGCTGAACCTGCAAAGAGTACTGCTGTAAGTAAGAAAATCGTAAATAATTTTATAGTATTTTCAATCATGCTTTGTTCCATCACTAACTTTGATTTTTTTCAAAAAATGTAATTAAAATATATCTATTGATCATACGTTATATCACCTACAAGTATTTTTTCAGCCTTTTTACCCTTAGAAATTATCAATGCGCCGTCACTATCTATTTTTACCGCCTTTCCATTAACATTGCCTTCACCAGTTATAATGGAAACATTTCTGCCTATCGTCGATGACCTTTTAGTCCATTCACTTTTGATTTTTTTTATACGCCTGGAATTAATTAATTGAAAAACATTTTCTAACTCATATAAGAATTGCTGAACCAATGGTAATGCCTTCTCATTTTTTTTAACAAGTGTTGTAACACCATAAAAATTTGGAGTTTTTTTTATCGTACTTGCCAATTCATGTGGTTTAATTTTAAAATTAATCCCTATACCTAAAACCACGTTTTCAATTTCATTTGATATGATTGATGTATCAACTAATACACCTGCAACTTTT
>DTTB01000094.1 GCA_012964965.1 Candidatus Nitrosopelagicus sp. | reverse complement strand
ATTTACTCACAAAAAGAAAAAAACTTTGGATCAATAGTGTAATATGTGCAACACCTGAGATCACCAGAAATGATATAGCAAGGAAAATTGTTGACACCACTCAATTTAACCTGATTATTTTTGATGAAGCACATAGAGCTGTGGGTGATTACGCTTATGTAGAAATAGCAAAACAGCTAAGCGGATCAAACGTACGATTACTTGGAATGACTGCCACATTGCCTAGTGAAAAAGAAAAGGCAAAAGAAATCTGTGACAATTTACATGTCAGAGGTTTAGCTGAACGAAATGATTCAAGCCCAGATGTAAAACCATACATTCAAGAAACTAAAACAGAATGGGTTACAGTAGATCTTTCACCTGATTTGAAAGTTATTCAACGATACTTGAAACTTGCACTGGATCAGCGTTATACGGAGCTTAGAAGAAATGGACTAAGACTTTCTGATAACAAGTCACTCTCACAATTATTAAACTCGAGACAGTTTGTTTTAAAACGAAATATACGCTCAGCAAAGCCACTATTTACAGCAATTAGAATAACATACGCACTGAATATTTTTGAAGCACATGGTATAACACCATTTCTAAAATTTTGTGATAGAACAAAGAGCAAAAAAGGTGCTGGAATTAAAGAGCTTTTTGAAACTGATCAAAATTTTATGAAAGCAATTGATTTAGCAAAAAATCAGCAGGCTAATGGCATCGAGCATCCTAAAATTGACAAACTGGTAGAAATCTTACGTAATATAGAATCTAAAGTATTAATTTTTTCTAGTTATCGTGATTCCGTTGATGTAATCCAAAAAAAATTAGTTAGTATGGATATTGCAGCTGAAATTTTGATTGGAAAAGCAGGTAAAACTGGGCTCAAACAAGAAAAACAGATAGAGGTTGTACAAAGATTTCGTGATGGGGTAACTAAAGCTCTTGTTGCAACACGAGTTGGTGAAGAAGGGCTTGATATTTCTGAAGTAAATTTAGTGATTTTTTATGATAACGTTCCAAGCTCAATCAGATTTATTCAGAGGAAGGGAAGAACAGGTAGAAAAGATACTGGTCGATTAGTTGTGTTAATTGCAAAAGATACAATTGATGAGGCATACTATTGGATTGGTAAGAGAAAAGTAAAATTAGCGAGCAATATGGCGGATAAGATTACTAAGCATCTTGAAAAAACTGAACAAGTAATGGATGACTTTTTTTGATTATGATAATCGTTTGATTAAATGGTATCCAAATTGAGTTTTTACTGGTTCTGACACTTCACCAATTTGTAGTTTGAATGCTACTTCATCAAATTCTTTTACCATCATTCCTTTTGTGAAATATCCTAAATCCCCATCTTTTTTGCTACTTGGACATGTAGAAACTTCTCTAGCAACTGCGCCAAATTTTTTTCCTTTCTTAATCTCTTCTAGTAATTGTAAAGCTTGGCTTTGCTTTTCTACAAGAATATGTGAGCATTTTATTTTATTTCCCAAAGTTATGATATGTTGATAATGAAAACAATATATATTTTTTAAAAAAGTAAATTAGCCAGGAAGTATTGATTTTATAAAAATATCAACACTATCGTCTGACGTTTCCTCTTCCTGATCTAGTACTTGCTTTTCTTCTGGCAGTTTTCTTATATGATCCTGCAGATGATCTACTAATAGTTCCACGACCAGATCTCATACTTGGTTTTGCCGCTTTTCTTTTAGTAGTCTTACCGCTTGCTGCAATGTATCCTCGTCCGGAGCGTTTTACTTTACCAGATGCTCTGGCAGCCCTCATACCTGTTGCGCGAGATTTGGATCTTCCGCCACTTCTGCTAACAGTTCCCCGACCAGATCTTGTACTTGCGGTTGCTCTTCGCTTTTTTCCATATGATCCAGAAGATGACCTACTAACAGTTCCCCGACCAGATCTCATACTTGGTTTTGCTCTCTTAGATTTTGACCTGCCGGATTTTACATTTCTTGTACTAGTTCCTCTGTTTGTGCTTACTCTTACCATGATTATGCGAAGTTATCATGATTTTTAATACTTACTATAGCT
>DTTB01000093.1 GCA_012964965.1 Candidatus Nitrosopelagicus sp. | reverse complement strand
TAATACAATTGGGCTCAACAATTGTATCTGGATTAAGAATCATAATAAAATCTCCTTTTGCTTTTCTTATTCCAATATTATTCCCTTCACAATATCCAAAATTTTCATCGTTTTGAATCAATTTTATGTCTGGATATTTTTCTTTGCATATTTTCTGACTTTTATCAGTTGAAATATTATCAACTACAATAATCTCCAAGTTTTTGTATGTTGATTTTTTGATAGACTCTATACAATTTAGTAATAATTCTCCTGCATTATAGTTCAAGACTATTACGCTAACTAGCGGGTTTTCACTCATATTTCAAATATTTTTCGCTTGGATATTTACTGTTACTAATCAAAAATTTTTCTTACAAAGTAATTTTCGTCCCTTCCCCAAGCAAGAAAATTTTCTTAGTTTTATCTTTATTATTACCATGTAGATGACAATTTGCTGAGATGATGCTATCTCTGATGTTTAAACCACCATCTATTTTACAATCAGACATTATTATGGAATTTTCTATAACAACATCAGATGATATTATTGTATTATCACCTATGCTTGCATTAGGACCAATCCGAGCAGATTTGTCAATCTTACAATTTTTACCAATTATGGATGGTGTTATCCAATTGGAATTGGATAAAGTGATACTTGATTCATCAACAATACACGTCTGATTACAAATATGCTCTAACACTTGTCTATTTGCATTCAAAATATCTTCAGGCGTTCCAGTATCTTTCCAATAGTCTGTAATCATTTCAAAACTTATGTTATGATTTTTTTCTAATAAAATATCTAACGCATCTGTAATTTCTAACTCATTTCGCCATGATGGTTTTAAGTTGTCAATCACATCAAAAATTATTGGAGTTAGAAAGTAGATTCCTGTTACTGCAAGGTTTGAAGGTGGGTCTTTTGGCTTTTCTAAAATCTTTGTTATCTTGTTATTCTCTATTGCAGCGATCCCAAATCTTGATGGATTATCTACTTCACAAAGTAATATTGTAGCATCAAATTCTGATTTTTTAAAATTTGATGTAAAATCTGCAATAGATCTTTGAACAATATTATCTCCTAAAAACACTAAAAATTTTTCATTATTTACAAATTCTTTACATAATCTTATTGCATGTGCAATACCTTTGGGTCTATCTTGTTCAATGTATGTAAAACTAACACCAAATTTCTCACCTGAGCCATAATACTCTCTTACTTTGCTGGAACCTGTACCACCAACAATTATTGCAATTTCAGTAATTCCTGTTTCTTTAATAGATTCTATACAATATTGTGACATAGGTTTGTTAGCAATAGGAAGTAATTGTTTAGGTCCAGTGTGTGTTAACGGTCTTAATCTAGTACCATGACCTCCATGTAACACTATAGCTTTCATATTTTTTTCGAATTTTTCCATGGTGTTGGATTAAATATACTCGACGGAGTATCTTTCCAGTAATCTTCATGATCTAAATACCATTTTATTGTGTCTTGTATGCCTTTTTCAAAACCAACTTTTGGTTTCCATCCTAATTCTTTTGAAATCTTTTCCGAGCTCATACTATATCTAAAATCATGGCCAGGTCTGTCTTCAACAAATTCAATAAGATCTTCTGATTTATTTATTAACTCTAAAATTTTCTTTACAATTACAAAATTATTAATTTCATTATTTGCTGAAATATTATACGATTCTCCTGATTTTCCTTTCAAAAATGCCGTCAAAACTCCATCACAATGATCATCAACATAAATCCAATCTCTAACGTTTGTTCCTTTTCCATAAATTGGAATTTTCTTATTTTGTTTTGATAAAATTATTGTTTTTGGTATCAATTTTTCAGCATATTGTCTTGGCCCATAATTATTTGTACATCTAGTGATTACAACATCTGAATTGTATGTTTTTACATAAGAATTAATCAAGAGTTCAGCAGATGCTTTTGTTGCAGCATATGGACTGGACGGATTAAATACAGATTTCTCATCGGCTGTTCCTGATTTAAGACTTCCAAAAACCTCATCGGTAGAAATTTGTACTAGACGCTTTTTTTGCTTTGTAATTATATCTAAAATTGTAA
>DTTB01000092.1 GCA_012964965.1 Candidatus Nitrosopelagicus sp. | reverse complement strand
AAAAAAGGAGAGATAAAGTTTCCACAGTGGAAAATATAATTAGTGAAGAAGTTCCAATTATTGAAGCAACGATGAAACGGCTTGATGCGGAACCACTGGTTAAGGATGTCTTTACCAATGCAGATTCTCTGAGAATAAAGGAACTACAAAAGGCACTTCAAATGTTAGGGGAAACTGACGAAGAAAGAATAAGAATCATTGATGACTTGACAAAGGCTGTTGTAGAAAGCATTGTTTCTACACCCATGAATAATTTAAGAAAAGCCTCTGAGCAGGGAAATCCTGACTTGTTGGATATTGCAAGTAAATTATTCGTCTATAAGAAAAAGGAATAACAAAACTCTAACCTAAGATTATATTGTATGTTGTTTGATTTTTGGCATGACTACATTCCCCTCAAAAAGATTGAGACGACTGAGAGTTAGTGAAAATATAAGAAACCTGGTACAGGAAGTTAGATTATCTACAAATGATTTGGTCTGCCCAATTTTTGTGGAAGAGGGATTGAAAGAAAAGAAATCTGTTGATTCAATGCCAGACATTATGAGACTGCCATTATCAGAAGTTTCAAATGAAGTGCAAAACATTTCTGATTTAAAAATTCCAGCAGTGATGTTGTTCGGCATTCCTTCGCAAAAAGATGAAAAAGGAACATCTGCGTTTGCCGATGACGGCATTGTACAGAAGGCAATTTCTGAAATAAAAAATAATTTTGGTGATAAAATTTCTATAATGGCTGATGTTTGCTTGTGTCAGTATACCAGTTCAGGTCACTGCGGAATAATTAATGAAAAAAAGATAGACAATGATCTCAGTATTGAAACGTTAACCAAGATTGCTGTTAGCCAGGCAAAGGTTGGTGTTGATGTGGTTTCTCCGTCTGCAATGATGGATGGCCAAGTTTCTGCTATAAGAAAGGGATTGGATGATGCAAATTTTAAAGACGTAATCATAATGTCCCATTCAGCAAAACACAGTTCGTCATTTTATTCACCGTTTAGGGATGCAGCAGAATGTGCACCTCAGTTTGGTGACAGAAAAACATACCAGGTTCCATTTACAAACCCACGCGAAGCCATGAGAGAAGTTGAAGCAGATGTTGAAGAAGGTGTAGATATAGTGATGATAAAACCTGCGCTGTCTTATCTTGATTTAATTGCCGAAGCTAAGAAAAGATTCAACATTCCGGTATCGGCATACAGCGTTTCGGGAGAATATGCGATGGTAAAGGCTGCTGCTAATCAGGGTTGGATCAAGGAGGACCAAATAACAAACGAGATTCTATCTTCTATCAAGCGTGCGGGCGCTGATTTCATCGTTACATATTTCGCCAAGTCAGGTGCAAAAATAATTAACGATAATTCATGATAGACGACCAACGCTTTGAGATACAATCAGCTTTTGATTTATTACCACATGTAGTAGGTTGCAGTTGGGCTACTATCTGGTTTCGTCTAAACAAAATTAAAAAACCAACAAGGGAGGAATTTAGAGAAAAGGTAACTGAATATTTCAAAATATTAGATCCTTTAGTAAATGTATATCCTCAGGATAAGAATTTTGAAGAGATTATTAGTTATTTAAAAAAACGAAACGCTGTAGAACTGGAAAAGATAAGTGATGGAAAAAATCCTGAGGTTGAAAAGCGATATGACAGATACATCGATTACGGGTAAACCCTCAAATCCGCCAGAATCTTGGTCTGACAAACTTTAATTTTCGTTCAAACAGAAGTACCTGCCAATTTATGCAGGTGAAAAATATCACGGATCCTATACCAACAATGTCCGCTGCGATGATGCCAATTATTCTATCTTCGAACAGTTGTAAAAATGGCGTAAGTACAGCTTCGCTTATTGTAATCATTATGTAATAGGACACAAGTCTCCCACACCAAAATCCGATATAGAGCCCAATACTTTTTGCCCTCATCATGCCATATGCAATGAACAGCATGTTGCTGGGTAGTGGTGTTGCTGCAAACAGAAAAGATGTCAGTGTATATCCAAATTTTTTCTTATTTAGAAAATTGCCTATGGCATCGAGATTTGATTCCTGTTCCTTGCCCACAAATCTTCGGAAAAAACCGCTTATGCGCTTCAAAAAGAATCG
>DTTB01000091.1 GCA_012964965.1 Candidatus Nitrosopelagicus sp. | reverse complement strand
AGAACCAATCTTATTTTGTAATTCGGTAGGATAAACGCATGCAGAGCTAGAAAATATTACCTTTTCAACATTAGTGTTACTACATGCTTCGAATACGTGATGATCTATAGCAAAATTTGAACAAACATCTGCAGGATGAGTATCAATATAGCCTCGCCCTCCATGATCAGCTGCAAAATGAAAAACAATTTCATTTCCTGTAAAGATATCTGTTATTTCTTTTTTTGAGATATACTCTAGATCTTGGTGGATGAATTTTATTTTATCCCACGAATTAACAAGATTTTCTTTTTTGCCATTACTTAGATCATCCACTACTGTAACAGATGCACCAAATTCAACCAATTTATCTATTAAATGACTGCTTATGAAACTCGCACCACCAGTGACAAGTACTGGACAGTCTTTCCAATTCATGAATTAAAAATCTCCAAACCTTTTATAAGTCAACAATAATTTGAGTCAAATTAGTAAATATATCACAAAACAACATACCAAATTGTAGAAATCCATTTATTCATATTAAAAAAATATTTTTCGAATGTCAAGAATAGTTTTGTGTGGTGGTGCAGGATATATTGGAACAAAATTAACTGAGCATATACTAGATAACACAAATTATAACATAGTAATTGTAGACAGACTAGATTTTAGATTAGATGAAAATTTTAAAAAAACACGTTTGTCAGATGACCGAGTTTCATTTTATCAAAAAGATATACGAGAATTAGATTTTATGAATGAATTAATTAATGAAAACGATTTTGTGGTAAATTTAGCAGCGTTGGTTGGAGAACCCTTGTGTAAACTCAAACCAAAAGAGGCTGTTGAAGTTAATTATGAAGCTGGAAAAGATCTTGCCAACTTATGTAAAAAGAAGAACATTAAGAAGTTCATTCAATTATCTACGTGTTCAAACTACGGTCAAGCTAAAGAAATGGTAAATGAAGATGGAGCATTATTTCCAACATCATTATATGCAGAAACTAAAGTTAATCTTGAAAAATACTTACTTGAGAATATTCCTAATTCTATAATTCTTAGATGCGCAACTGCGTATGGATTATCTGTAGGACGAATGAGATTTGATTTATTGGTGAGTGATTTTATAAAAGAAGCTTGGACAAAAGGAGAGATAGATGTATTCAAACCAGAGGTGCATAGACCTATAGTTCATGTAAGTGATATTTCTAACGCAATTCTTCTATGTATTGAGAATACAAAGAAGATATCACGTGTTTTTAATGTTGGCTCTTCAAATCAGAATTATACTAAAAGAGAAATTGCTGAAAAAGTTAGCAAAAGACTCAATGCACCATTAAAGATAGTAGAAAAAGAAGATAAACGAGATTATATTGTAAATTTTGATAGAATAAAAAATGAATTAGGATTTTCTACAACATATGTTGCAGAAGATGGAATAGAAGAAATGGTAAAGGTTTTGGAAGATGGAGGATTTGATCTAGAACAATCAAACATTTGAAATGAAAGAAAAATTTATTCCTCAGTTTATCCCATATTGGGATAAAAATGAAATAAAAGCTGTTGAAAGAGTACTTTCCAAAGATTATCTTAATGAGCATAAAACAGTTAGAGAATTTGAAAAAAAGTTTGCTAAATTTGTTGGAGCAAAATATTGTATTACTTGTACAAGTGGAACAACCGCATTGTATATTGGATTAATTGCGTTGTTAGAAAAAAATTCGATAAAATCTATTCGTGTTCCGGATTACGCTGGAATTTTTGCTGCAAACGCAACAAAACAAGCACAAGTGAAACCAATCTTGACTGATGTTGAAAGAAATGGTAGTTTGGGAAAAACTAGTAACTCAAGATTTGTTGTACACTCAAATGGTAGGATTGGAAAATCATCCCAAATAGAAGATTGTGCACAAGCAATTTCCCATCATACAAAAAATTGTATTAGTTGTTATTCTTTTGCTAGTACAAAACATATTACCACTGGAGGCCAAGGTGGAGCAGTATGTTGTGATAGTAAAAAAGATTTTGATATACTGTCTAGATTAAAAGATCTTGGTCGAAATGATAGGCAAAATCTTAAGCCTATGAGTGATCATTTTCAATATTGGGGATTTAATTCAAAATTTACAGAAAT
>DTTB01000090.1 GCA_012964965.1 Candidatus Nitrosopelagicus sp. | reverse complement strand
CTGTTGTTTCTGGCTCAGTTGTTTTAATTCCTGCTTCTTCCAGTAAACCTCTAATATCTGGTTCTGTTGTTTCTGAAGCTGTATCAAAAGATTTTATCGTGTTGTCGAAGAATTCCATGTCATCTTGAAAATATTGTTCGTGGTGGGAATATGTAATTCCATATATGAAATTTGAATGAGATAGAATGATTTGGGCAAACGGCACAGGTAGTCCCGTCCCCAATTGCTTGGCTACCAAAAAATAGGCGCCATAAGATTTTCCTGTTTCAGTTATCAGGTTATGCATTTTTTCTGATTCTATTTGGAGCGCCTTTTGTTTGTCCATCTTGTGGTATTGATCTATACGGCTGTCTAAACTTTCTTGAAATGTTTTATCGCCTAATTCATTTGCGTTTATGTAGATATATGGAGCAAACTTATCAATACCTTGTGGCAACTGCTCTTTTTGTCCCAAAAATGTAATTATAGGATCATTAGGTTTACTACCAGGCTCCGGATATAATACCGTCCATCCTTTGGGAGGTATGATTGAAAAATCATATTCTGTGTTTACATATCGATCAGAGATCATCGTTGGGTTTAAGTTAGATTCGTCCAAACGATCTAATTCTTCAATGCTTGGTGGGTTTTCGATATCTGCTCTTGTAATAACTGCAGTTTTTATGATTTGAGATGCAGAGAGATCATTTGGGACATTTTTAGAGGTGGTTTGTAGATTTGCTATTTTATCAAGTGTGTCATAACTTTCTTCTGTTAACAATTTTCCAAATACTGTATATTTTCCATCAAGATGATTCGAGTCTTTATGTACGATGAAAAACTGTGAGCTTGCGCTATCGATATCTGCGCCTCTGGCCATTGAAACAATACCGCGGTTATGTTTAATGGAATTAAATTCAGCTGGAATCTCATAACCTGCGTCACCCGTTCCCCACAGAGGAATGTTTTCGAAAACCTCATCGTGTTTTGTTAGTGGATCGCCTCCTTGAATCATAAAGTCTTTGATAATTCTGTGAAAAATGAGATCGTCATAAAATCCACTTTCAGTTAGCTTCAAAAAATTTTCGACCGTGTTAGGTGCGTCGTCTGGAAAAAGTTCTATTATTAAATGTCCAGAGTTTGTATACATAATGACAATTTTGTCATCGTTTTCTGCAAACACCGTATTGCCGAAGGCGGATATTGATATTATAGATATTAAAATTAATATCGGTATTGAAAATTTAAGGTTCGTTTTGTGTTTTTTCACCTGAAAATGAAATTCAAACTTCATAAAATTCCTTTGTTGAGGGTTATAAAAACTGCTGCCTGATCAGTTTTTATCAAGTTAAAATTAGAATGTGTTATGGAATCCGAGGAAAAAATTCAGGCGCATGTTCTTTCGGTTTGGAGAGAACACAGAGAATTTTTTGGTGGTAAAGGTAGAGAAGGGATGTTAATTTTGACTAATAGACGCTTGATGTTTGTTAAAAAAACAGAAGCTGGTATGAAATGGTGGGGGGCAGTTAGAACTAGACAGATAGTTAGGTTGTTGCTTTCTAAGAATGTTATGTTTACAGAAGATGGATATGGTGAAGAAAGTTTGAGAACTGATGCAGAAAATAAAAAAAATCAAGAAATTCATTTTAATGATATTTTGAATATTAGTTTTGAGGAAAAGGTTTGGGGCAGTGTTTTATTTTTAGAAATTTTAGAAGGCGATAAAAAAAGGAAATATCAGTTTTCAATTGTTCAGGATTGGGTGAAATATCCACTTAGTGCTCCTACTAAATACATGAAAGTTGATTGGTCTGCCTTTGTAAAATACATTAAAGACAAACAGCTTGTGACTAGATAAGATGGGTACAGTTTATGCAGTGGGAGTGGGTCCCGGCTCTCCAAACTATATCACAGAAATAGTAAAAAAAATAATTTTAGATTCTGATTTTATTATAGGCTACAAATATACGCTTAACACAATTTCTGACTTAATCCATAATAAAGAAGTGTATGAGATCACAATGGAAAACCAAGAAAAAATATATCAAAAAATTAGCCGAGAATTGGGCGGTGGGATTTTAGTTGTTCCATTTACTGGTGATGTTAATTTTTCCGAGTCTGAAGTTGTAGATAGATTGATTGAGATTTTTGG